>CAZERX010000125.1:0-5774 GCA_964515045.1 uncultured Eubacterium sp. | reverse complement strand
AAGCCGGTGCGCTGACACTGGAAAAGCTGGAAGCCATGACCTGTGTCTGCTCCGTCGGACTGGATATGATCGCGATCCCCGGAGATACGAAGCCGACGACGATCGCAGGCATCATCGCAGATGAAATGGCGATCGGAATGATCAATCAGAAAACGACGGCGGCGCGTCTGATCCCGTGCATTGGCAAGAAGGTCGGGGATACCGTTGAGTTTGGCGGTCTGCTCGGCTATGCACCGGTGATGCCGGTCAATCCGTATTCGTGTGATGCATTTGTGAACCGTACCGGACGCATTCCGGCACCGATCCACTCATTCAAAAATTAAATCTATTCAAGGAGGCTCATTATGCAGATCGAAGCATTAAGCAGCAAGTTATCAGAAAACTCATACCCCGGCAGAGGGATCGTCATCGGACGCTCCGCAGACGGCAAGCATGCGGTGACCGCGTATTTTATCATGGGACGCAGTGTCAACAGCAGAAACCGTGTATTTGTGGAGGATGGCGAGGGCATCCGCACGCAGGCATTTGATCCGTCCAAGCTGAGTGATCCGAGTCTGATCATCTATGCACCGGTGCGTGTGCTCGGAAATAAAACGATCGTGACCAACGGAGACCAGACGGACACGATCTATGAGCTGATGGACAAGCAGCAGACCTTTGAACAGTCGCTGCGTACACGTGAATTTGAGCCGGATGCGCCGAACTTCACACCGCGCATTTCCGGAATTATGCATGTGCAGAATGGTGATTACAATTATGCCATGTCGATCTTAAAGAGCAATAACGGTGATCCCGAAAGCTGCAACCGTTATACGTTTGCATACGAGCATCCGAAGGCAGGCGAGGGACGCTTTATCCACACCTATATGAGTGACGGCGATCCGCTGCCGAGCTTTGAGGGTGAGCCGGAATGGGTGCGCATCGAGGGTGATATCGACAGCTTTACCGATATGGTCTGGAACAGTCTGAATGAGGACAACAAGGTATCACTTTTTGTACGGTATATCGACATCGAGACCGGAGCCTATGAAACACGCATTGTGAATAAGAACAAATAAAAAAGCATACACGAAGGAGAAAAGACCATGAATGAACTGGAGTTAAAATACGGCTGCAATCCGAATCAGAAGCCCTCGCGCATCTATATGGAGGACGGCGGTGAGCTTCCGATCACCGTGCTGAACGGAAAGCCGGGTTATATCAATTTTTTGGATGCATTTAACGGCTGGCAGCTCGTAAAGGAGCTGAAAAAAGCGACCGGACTCGCTGCGGCAACATCCTTTAAGCATGTGTCGCCCGCAGGCGCTGCAGTCGGACAGCCTTTGAGTGATATCGAGCGGAAGATCTACTGGGTGGACGATATGGATATGGAGTTTACACCGCTGGCAAACGCCTATGCGAGAGCGAGAGGCGCAGACCGTATGTCCTCCTTCGGAGATTTCATCGCATTATCAGATGTGTGTGATGTGGCGACCGCAAGCATCATCAAGCGTGAGGTGTCAGACGGTGTGATCGCACCGGGCTATGAGCCGGAGGCACTGGAGATCCTCAAGGCAAAGAAAAAGGGCAATTATAATGTCATCCAGATCGACGAAAGCTATGTACCGAAGGCGCTGGAGCGCAAGGAGGTATACGGCGTGACCTTTGAGCAGGGCAGAAATGAGCTGGTCATTGACGATGCGTTTTTCTCAAACATTGTGACAGATAATAAAGAGCTGACCGAGCAGGCAAAGATCGACCTTGCCATTTCCATGATCACGCTGAAATACACGCAGTCCAATTCGGTCTGCTATGTAAAGGGCGGACAGGCGATCGGTATCGGTGCCGGACAGCAGTCACGTATCCATTGTACCAGACTCGCCGGACAGAAGGCGGACAACTGGTGGCTGCGTCAGAATCCGAAGGTGTTGAACCTGCCGTTTAAGGACAGCATCGGACGCGCAGACCGCGACAATGCGATCGACCTTTACATCGGGGATGAATATATGGATCTTTTGGCAGACGGTACATGGGAAAATACCTTTACCGAAAAGCCGGAGGTATTCACCGCTGAGGAGAAGCGTGCATGGCTGGATCAGAATACGGACGTGGCACTCGGCTCGGATGCGTTTTTCCCGTTTGGTGATAACATCGAGCGTGCGCACAAGAGCGGCGTAAAGTATATTGCAGAGCCGGGCGGCTCCATCCGTGATGATCACGTCATTGCGACCTGTAATAAATACGGCATGGTGATGAGCTTTACCGGACTCCGTCTGTTCCATCACTAAGCGCAGCATTGAGAAAGCATAAGGATTGAAAAGTAATGTACGAGTTATTAAAGGAGGAGGGACGCGCCAAGCGCGGTGTGCTGCACACCGTGCACGGCGACATCCAGACTCCGGTATTTATGAATGTCGGAACTGCGGCAGCGATCAAGGGAGCCGTATCCACGGAGGACTTAAAACAGCTCAAATCACAGGTGCAGCTCTCGAACACGTATCATCTGCATGTGCGTACCGGAGATGAAACGATCAAGGAGCTGGGCGGACTGCATAAGTTTATGGTGTGGGATCGTCCGATCCTGACGGACAGCGGCGGTTTTCAAGTGTTTTCGCTGGCAGGGCTTAGAAAGATCAAAGAGGAAGGCGTGCACTTCCAGTCACATATCGACGGCAGAAAGATCTTTATGGGGCCGGAGGAGAGTATGCAGATCCAGTCGAACCTTGGCTCGACGATCGCGATGGCGTTCGATGAATGTGCGCCGGCACTGGCTGACCGGAGCTATGTGGAAAATTCCGTTGCACGCACGACGCGCTGGCTGGAGCGCTGCAAGGTAAAAATGGCAGAGCTGAATGCGCGGGAGGATACCGTGAACCAAAAGCAGTTGCTGTTCGGTATCAATCAAGGGGCGATCCTTGATGATGTGCGGATCGACCATGCGAAGCGGATCTCAGAGTTTGATCTAGACGGCTATGCGGTCGGCGGTCTTGCCGTCGGCGAGAGTCACGAGCAGATGTATCATATTCTGGATGTGACCGTGCCGCATCTGCCGCGCCGGAAGCCGACGTATCTGATGGGAGTCGGAACACCTGCGAATATCTTAGAGGGTGTGGAGCGTGGTGTAGATTTCTTTGACTGTGTTTATCCGACGAGAAACGGCAGACACGGACACGCATATACGAATGCAGGAAAGATCAATCTGTTGAACAAGCGCTTTGAAAAGGACATGCGCCCGATCGAGGAGGGCTGCGGCTGTCCGGCGTGTCAAAAATACTCGCGCGCATACATCAGACACCTGCTCAAGGCAAAGGAAATGCTCGGAATGCGGATGCTCGTCATGCACAATTTGTATTTTTACAATAACATGATGGAGGAGATCCGCGATGCGCTGGACGAGGGCAGATTCGCGCAGTACAAGGCAGAAAAGCTCTACGGCATGAGTCAGGGAGAATAGCTCGCGGGAGGACAGCTCGCGACGGATGCTGATCGGTCAGAAGTTCACATCACAAGGTGATGTGAAAAATCTGCACAAAAAAGCATCTTGGAAAGCGCGCTTTCCAGAGTGCTTTTCTGTGCAATTTGTCAGCATGACGCAGTCATGCACCTTCTGACCGATCGTCCGCTGCGAGCCTTCCGGCTTCTAATCTTAGAATCATTTCCCTTGACGTTGGCGGCACTTTCATGTATGATTGGGATAGTGTTTTTTCAACTTGTAATACATATTTAGGAGGTTACTACAATGATTTTAGCTAGTCAGGCAGCGGGTGGAGCTGTAGGAATGGTACTGTGGATCGTGATCCTGATCGCGTTTATGTACTTTTTCATGGTTCGCCCCCAGAAGAAAGAACAGCAGCAGAAAAATGCAATGCTTCAGGCACTGGAGATCGGAGATACCGTACTCACGACCAGTGGCTTTTATGGAACCGTGATCGATATGTCAGATGATACCGTGATCATCGAGTTTGGTAACAACAAGAATTGCCGGATCCCGATGCAGCGTGTTGCGATCTCAGCCGTAGAGAAGCCGGAGGATGCAGCAAAGGCAGTTGAGGAGAAGGACAAGAAAGACAAAAAAGACGGAAAAAATAAGTAAACTACATGCAAAGAGGGCGTATACGAAAATTCCGGTATACGCCTTTCTCTGCATATGTCTGTCATGTTTTTGCCCGCCGGAAAACGGCGGTCAGGGATCGTATGACAGGATCAATAATATTAGGATAGGATAAGACAGAGGAGAGAGGAACAGACCATGGATTATAAGGTTGGAGTCATTGCCGGTGACGGTATCGGGCCGGAGATCGTGACAGAGGCGAAAAAGGTACTGGACACCGTAGGAAAGAAATTCGGACACAGCTTTACATATGAGGAGATACTGATGGGCGGCTGCTCGATCGACGCGACCGGCGTACCGCTGACAGATGGGGCGATCGCGCAGGCAAAGAGCAGCGATGCAGTGCTGATGGGATCCATCGGCGGCAATACTGCGACCTCGCCGTGGTACCGTCTGGCACCGGAGCTTCGTCCGGAGGCAGGACTTCTGAAGCTGAGAAAGGCGCTGAACCTGTTCGCGAACCTGCGTCCGGCTTATCTGTACGAGGAACTGAAGGCAGCATGTCCGCTGCGCGATGACATTATCGGGGATGGCTTTGACATGATGATCATGCGTGAGCTGACCGGTGGTCTGTATTTCGGTGACCGCGTGACCGAGGAGCGCGACGGCGTGATGACGGCAGTCGATACGCTGACTTATAATGAGAATGAGATCCGCAGGATCGCGATCCGCGGCTTTGACATCGCCATGAAGCGCCGCAAGAAGGTGACGAGCGTGGATAAGGCGAATGTGCTGGATTCCTCAAGACTCTGGCGAAAGATCGTTGAGGAGGTAGCGAAGGATTATCCCGAGGTAACGTATGAGCATATGCTGGTCGATAACTGTGCGATGCAGCTCGTCAAGGATCCGAAGCAGTTTGATGTCATTCTGACAGAGAACATGTTTGGTGACATCTTATCCGATGAAGCGAGCATGGTGACCGGTTCGATCGGAATGCTGTCCTCTGCGAGTCTGAATGATACGAAGTTCGGACTGTACGAGCCGAGCGGCGGTTCTGCACCGGATATCGCGGGCAAGGGTATCGCGAACCCGATCGCGACGATCCTCAGTGCATCATCGCTGCACTGAGGATCGTCGCGATCGGGTTCGCGACGATCCTCAGTGCAGCGATGATGCTCCGTTACAGCTTTGATCTGGATCGCGAGGCGGATGCCATCGAGGCGGCGGTGAAGCAGGTGTTAAAGGACGGCTACCGCACGATCGACATGATGCCGCCGGCAGAGAGTGAGAAAGCAGATGTGACACAGGTAGGAACTGCACAGATGGGCAATCTCATCTGTGAGCGGATATAGACAGGAGGATAACGAAAATGATAAGTGATAATGCACGCGCCGGTATGCAGCAGGCTCCGGCGAGGAGTCTGTTCAATGCATTGGGATTTACGGCTGAGGAATTAAAAAAGCCGATGGTCGGTATTGTAAGCTCGTACAATGAGATTGTTCCCGGACATATGAATATTGATAAGATCGTTGATGCCGTGAAGCTCGGTGTTGCCGAGGCGGGCGGTGTTCCGGTCGTATTTCCGGCGATCGCTGTCTGTGACGGTATCGCGATGGGTCATGTCGGCATGAAGTATTCGCTCGTGACCCGTGACCTGATCGCGGATTCGACGGAGTGTATGGCGATCGCGCACCAGTTTGATGCGCTCGTCATGGTGCCGAACTGTGACAAGAACGTGCCGGGA
>CAZERX010000124.1:0-5781 GCA_964515045.1 uncultured Eubacterium sp. | reverse complement strand
ACGCAGACCGCTATCCGGGGCTCTGCACACCGGACGACAGCTACCACGGCATCACCTATGCAGAAAAATTCGGAAACGCCGGTGCCTTCATCACCAAATGCACGGCACAGCTCATGCGTGATTTTGGCTGCATCCAGTCTCCGCAGAATGCATTTATCCTGAATCTCGGACTGGAATCCCTGCATGTGCGTATGCCCAAGCACGTTGAGAACGGACAGGCGGTCGCTGAATTTCTGGAGCAGCATCCGAAGGTGGCTTATGTCAATTATTCCGGTCTGCCCTCTGACAAATATTATGAGCGCGCACAGAAATATCTCCCGAACGGCGGCTGCGGTGTCGTTTCCTTCGGTCTTGCCGGCGGACGCGAGGCTGCTTCAACCTTTATGCAGCATCTGAAGCTCGGTGCCATTGAAACACATGTCGCAGATGCCAGAACCTGCTGTCTGAACCCCGCGACCTCCACACACCGCCAGCTCACGGACGAGCAGCTTCGTGAAGCCGGTGTGCCGGCAGAGCTGATCCGTATCAGCCTTGGTCTTGAGGATAAAGAGGATCTGATCGCAGACATCGCACAGGCATTGGATGCCATTCAGTAAATGTTATAAAAAGCCAAACGGCAGAAGCATATCATTTCATGCTTCTGCCGTTTTTTCTGATTTTTAATTTTTGTCTGTTTTATTTTTCCAGCCACCGTCTGAGCAGCATTGCCAGCTTCTCCATGTCCAAAGGCTTTGCGATATGCTCATTCATACCGGCGCTCTTTGCCAGTATGACATCCTCCGCGAACGCATTCGCGGTCATCGCAACGATCGGGATACGCTCACCCTTGTGCTTTGGCAGGGCGCGGATCGCAGTCGCCGCCTCATAGCCATTCATGACCGGCATCTGGATATCCATGAATACCAGATCATAATAGTCCTGCGGTGCTGCGGAAACAAGATCCAATGCTTCTTTTCCATTCGCGGCAGTCTCCACCGTCGCTCCGCTCATACCGATGATCTCCACCGCTACCTCGCGGTTCAGCTCGTTATCCTCGACCAGCAGGATCCGTCTGCCGCTGTAATCACAGCTCGTGATATCTGCCAGATAATCCTGCACATTGCCCGCAGGCTTGCCCTCCAAAAGATTCTGCAGCGCCGCTACGAGTCTGGAACGGAACAGCGGCTTGGTGATAAAGTCCTCCACACCGACCGCACGCGCTTCGTCCTCAACCTGCGAGTAATCATACGCCGTCAGCAAAAAGACCGCACTCGCGTCCCCAATGTCCGCACGTAGCCTGCGTGCAGTCTCCACACCGCTCATCTCCGGCATCTGCCAGTCAATGATCATTGCAAAATAGTCCTCACCTCTCGCGTGACGCTCCTTCGCACGCTCGATGGCTTCTGCTCCGCTCGTCACCCACTCACCACGGACACCGATCCCGTTCAGCAGGTTCACGACGCTCTCACACGCGATCGGATCATCGTCCACGACAAGTACCGGCAGATCCAAAAGCTCCTCGATCTTTTCTGCTGACTGTGCCTGCAAACGCAGATAGATCGTCACAACAAACCGGCTGCCGTGCCCTTCCGCACTCTCCACCTGAATGTGTCCGTTCATCATGCTGACGATATTCCGCGTGATCGCCATGCCAAGTCCCGTGCCCTGCACGGCACCGATCCGCTTGTGATCGGCACGCGTGAACGGCTCAAAGAGCACCTTTTGGAACTCCTCGCTCATTCCGATGCCGTTGTCCTCGATCGTAAACTCATAGCAGCCGACTCCCGCTGACTGCGTCGGACGCTCCGTCAGTGAAAAGGTGATCCTGCCGCCGTCGGGTGTGTATTTGATCGCATTGCCGAGGATGTTCGTGATGACCTGCTGCAAACGCAGGCTGTCTCCGCGCACATATTCATGCGTGATCATGCCGAGCTGCAGATACAGCTTGTGATGATGCGCCTCAACCATTCCGCGTGTCATCGTCACCATATTGTCTACCAGCTCTGCGAGATTAAAGTCCTCGTCGGCAAGCTCGATCCTGCCGCTCTCGATCCGCGACATATCTAAGACTTCATTGATCAGACCGAGCAGATGTCTGCTGGACTGTGTGATCTTTCCAAGACAGTCCTGCACACGATCCGGATTATCGATATTCGCACTTGCGATGGCTGTCATTCCGACGATCGCATTCATCGGCGTGCGGATATCATGCGACATATTGGACAGAAATGCCGTTTTCGCCTGATTTGCGCGGTTGGCGGCATCATATGCCTCCTTCAGCGCGATCCGCGACCGGATCTCCAGATTTTTCTCCGGCGTGATATTCTGGGCGATGAGCAGCATCCGCTCCAGCTCGCCCCGCTCATTCCATGACAACGGAATGAGCGCCAGACTCTTGAACACGGTCTCATCCAGCGTGCAGTATTCAGTCTTATACATATCCTCCGGACAGCGCAGCCTGCGGCGCACCGTTTCTGCTGCGAGCGCTTCGGACGGAAGCTCATCCTCCGTCAGCAGCTTATATTTCAGATCCGTGCTGCTGACAAAGCAGCTATAAGAGCCGCGCCATTCATCCGCCGTATCCTGCTCATTGACATTGAAAAATTCGTAGGTATCCTCGTCGAGATTGCAGATCGCCATGCGATCAACGAGCCGCGTCGTGCCCTTTAACATCAGATCCATCTCATCATTTTTGCGCGTCAGCTCCAACCGCTCCTCCATCTCGCGCTTTGCCTCGGTGATATCACGCACGAAAATGATGGCATAGCGCGTGTCCTCTGCTTCCTCACCGCGCATGACCACATTCCGTACCCAGTGCACCTCGCCGCCCAGCCGGATCCGGCACTCTAACAGGATCTCACGCATGCCCTCGTCAAACTTCTGGGCGATATAGCTGCGGTTATAAAATGTTGCGACCGCCTTTTTATCCTCGTCCACAACGAAATAATCCAGATACGCCTGTATCAGCTCATCCCACGTCGTACTCTTTTCAAAAATGCCGAGCAGTGAATCCTCGACCTTCAGCGAATCAAAGGTATTTTCCTCGATATCAAGATAGTATTCACAGATATTACCCTTGGTATAGGCACGGTGATACGCCTCATTCCGCTGCATTTTCATCTCGCTGCGCTTGCGCTCGTCGATATTGACGAACGTACCCGCGATCCGCCGCACCGAGCCGTCCAGCCGCCTGCTCGTCTCCGCGCTCGTTCTGAACCACTGGTAGCTGTGGTCGCGCATCTGCATACGGTATTCCACATCGAATTTGATCTGATCCGACTTATCGAGCAGCGTCTCCTGAAGCCGCTCGAACGTGCGCTGCATATCATCCGGATGCATCAGCGATACCCACGAGCTGATCTCATTCGGGAAATCAATGATGTCATGGTAGCCGAGC
This sequence comes from uncultured Eubacterium sp., assembly GCA_964515045.1. Classification (GTDB taxonomy): domain Bacteria; phylum Bacillota; class Clostridia; order Lachnospirales; family Lachnospiraceae; genus W0P33-017. The sequence goes on along the minus strand of CAZERX010000124.1, from coordinate 2,405 downwards.
AGCAGCCGGAACTCATGACTCCAAAACACATTCGTAATGTTATTGTTCCGGTCGCAGTCAAAATACCACATGCCGGAGCGGTAAACATTGTTGATGAGCTTTAGGTTCTGCTGCATCCAGTCAAGCTGCAGACCGATGATCCACATCGGCTCTCCGTTCGCATCGACCGAATCCTTTTTGCACAGGCGCACATACACCGGCGCACCGTCCTTCGTCAGCACCTGCGCCTCTCCGACACCGTTCAGCCTGCGAAAACGGTTTTCCTTCAAAAAAGTCTGGTTCTCTCCATAAAAGAGCTTTCTGAGCGAGCCGTCCGTCGCCCACATAAATTCGTCGTATGTATAACCCAGATTTTCCAGTGTAAACTGGCTCACGCGTGCGATCGAAAGTACCTCATCATAGTATCCGCTCAGGAATCCGACCTTGCCAAGCTCCGAAACCGCCTCCTGAACGACTGCCCAGTTTTCATTCGTCAGCGTTACCGCATCTTCCCGCACATTGACGGTCTGTTCCCGAAATTCTTTCTCCATACCGATCACCCCATATCCGTAAACATTTTCTGCTCATCTGCCGACAAGCTCTCTACACGATTTGCTTTAAGTATACTGAGTTTACTGCAAATTGTCTATGGGTTCGGGCATTTTTCTGTCACTTTTTGCGAATGGCGTTGGCTGAACTGTTACCCTCTTAGGGAAATGGCAACCAACAGCAGCACCGGAAAAACGATCCCTGCAAAAATGCCCGCTCTAAGATCATTTCCCGCGGCACTCGATACCATGCCGACCAGCGTCGGTCCGCCGGAGCAGCCCAGATCACCTGCAAGCGCAAGCATCGCAAAAAGCGCCGTTCCGCCGCGCCGGATGGAAGCCGCCGCCCGACTGAACGTGCCCGGCCACATGATCCCGACGGAAAAGCCGCAGACGGCGCAGCCGATCAGCTCCACGAACGGCACCGGAACGAGTGAAATGCAAAGATAGGACGCGATGCACAGCACACAGCTCCCTTTCATAAAGCGATCCAACTCCAGCCGGTCGCCGTATTTTCCATAGATCAGCCGCGAAATTCCCATAAGGATCGAAAACGCCATCGGTCCGACCAGATCACCGAGCGTCTTGGTGATCCCAAGTCCCTGCTCCGCAAAGGTCGATGCCCACTGGCTCACCGCCTGCTCAGACGCACCTGCGCACAGCATCATGAGCATCAGCATCCAGAACAGCTTCTCACGGAACAACTCGGATAAGGTCATTCCGGTCTCGCCCTCCTCATGCAGACTGTAGATCGGCACCTTCAAAAACAGGCACAGATTAAAAAGCGGCACGATCGTCCAGAGCAATGTCAATATTTTCCAGTGCTCCGTGCCAAACAGGCCGAAAAAGACCGTAGACAGCAGCACCACCGCCGTACAGCCCCAGCAGTAAAATGAATGCAGCAGGCTCATCGCCGTTTCCTTATTATCCGTCGGGCATGCTTCAAGGATCGGGCTGATAAGTACCTCGATCAGTCCGCCGCCGATCGCATATACGAATACCGCCGGCAGGATGCCGATGAACGGATCCGAAAAGCACTCCGGCAGCACCGTAAGCAGCACAAAGCCCGCCGCGGCACAAAAGTGTGCGCACACGACGGACGCGCGATAACCGATCTTATCCACAAAGCCGGCAGACAGCATGTCCACCAAAAGCTGTACTGCAAAATTCACGGTGATGAGCATTGTGATCTTTGACAGCGGGATATGATAGCATTTCTGAAACGTGACAAACAGCAGCGGAACAAAGCTGTTCACGATCGCCTGCACCACATACCCGATAAAGCATGCATATACGGTCTTTCTGTATTCTGACTGCATGACTTATGTACCTTATTTAACCTTTCCTGTGACTGTTCGGAACAAAAGCTCCACCCTGTCTGTCCCGATTGTAATTCGTGCGGTGCTCCAGTGCACGCTGCGCAGCCTTTTGCTTTTTTTCAACAGCGGCTGCACGGCGCTCCTCGATCCCGCGCATGGTTTTTTCGTATTTTTTATAAAGCGCCTCGCTTTTCTGCGTGCCGCTCTCTACCATCCATGTATCGACCCGCAACTGCGCCTCATTCTGCAACGCTTCATCCTCAAAGGACAGAAAACCGTGGAAGCACGCGGGATATGCAAATTTGCTCACCCGTCCTTCCGGAAACGAAACCTCCAGATATTTCTCATCGACACGCGTGACCGTTCCTTTTCCGAAGGTTTTGTGTACGACTGCCTGATTCATCATATTCGCTGCTTCCATGTTTTTACCATCCTTTCTGCAACCGTTCTATTTCTCTTACTCTCTTATAATTATAGACCGAATTTTTTGAAAATGTAAGCAAAACAGTCGCCGCCACCCATAAAATGGGTGGCTCGAGACGCTGGCTATAAGCCCTTG
>CAZERX010000123.1:0-5809 GCA_964515045.1 uncultured Eubacterium sp. | reverse complement strand
CGATTGAAAAAATGCATGAAGAACGTTTTCGCAGACTTTTGCACAATATCGAAGACAAAGTTGTATTTTCAAAAGATGGTGAGTGCATATGGCAGTGTCTGGAATGTGGTCATGTTGTAATAGGAAAAGAGGCGCCGAAAGTTTGTCCGATTTGCAGACATCCGCAAAGTTATTTTCAAATAAAAAATGAAAATTATTAAAGATTAAGGAAATATTCGTATAAAAAAGATAAAAAATAATAAAAAACAAAAGAGAAGATAACTGCCTGCTTCATTGACAGAATGAATGTTTTATGTTAAAGTACATATTATGCGAATGCTTTTTTAAAATACCAGGGTTTATATCTGGTAAATGTGCGACCGTAGTCTAACGGATAGAACGCAGGACTCCGACTCCTGTAATGTGGGTTCGATTCCCGCCGGTTGCATTTATTTAGAGACAAACAGTTAGGTTTTATTATTTTAGGAGGTAGTAAGACAAATGGCAAAGCAGAACCAGAAGAACCAAAAGAATACGAATAAAAATACAGCAGCAAATAAAGAAACTGATAACAATACAAACACAAAAGCACCCGTGAATGATCAGAGCGGAAGCTCTGCTGAAAATAAAGAAACGAAAACCGGAAAACCGAATAAAGACAGACAGCCGTTCCAACCGGCAGCTTTTTTGGAGCTGATACGGAAATATCGCCGTTATCTGGCGGCAGGCGTGTTATTTATCGCGATGGTCGTCGTACTTGTCAAGTGTACCGGACCTGCGGATGATACGCCCAAGGAGCCTGTGCAGGATGAACAGACAGACCAGCAGGGTGATCTGTCAGAGGAATTTCAGATCGACGCGATACCGGAGATCAATACGCTTGTGGCAGATTATTACAAGGCGTATGCGGATGGTGACGTGACTGCGTTAGAGCAGCTTGCCCGACCGGTATCAGATACGGAAAAGAGTTATATCAAGGTATTCAGTGAATATGTGGATTCCTATGACAAGCTCAGTTGTTATACTAAGTCCGGTCTTGGTGAGGGTGAGTATGTCGTGTCCGTCTATCTGGAAATGAAATTCAAGGATGTGGCGACCGCAGCCCCCGGATTGGATTTCTTTTATGTATGCACGGATGAAAGCGGACAGTTTTATATCGACAATGCGTATAGCCAGTTCAACCAGTCCAATATGGAGAACAGCACCGAGGCAGATGTACAGGCGCTGATCAATGAATTTGAGCAGGCAGAGGATGTGCTCGCGCTGCAGGCTGAGGTACAGCAGAAATATGAGCAGGCGATCGCAGCGGACGAGCAGTTGGCGACGATGGCGAATGAGACCATCCCGAATGCGATCTCCGCGTGGGTAGAATCGCTGACCGCACCGGAGGATGCAGATAAGGCTGAGGATACCGACAAGGCTTCCGATAAGAAGGACTCAGAGGATTCAGATAAGGATACCTCTGATGATAAGAAAGACGATAAGGACGATCCGGATAAGAAGGGTTCCAAGGACAAGGATACCGATAAGGACGATTCCGACGGCAAGGCAAAGACAGCCTATGCGACCGACGGTATTTATCTGAGAAAGGGTCCCGGAACAGATAAAAAGGTCGTTACACAGATCGCTTACGGCGACAAGCTGAAGATTTATCCGGATACGAAAAAGGACGGCTGGGTAAAGGCAGTTTACAAGAAAAAGAAAGGCTATGTAAAGCTCGAATATGTCACAACGAAAAAGTCCGAGATCACGGGTGAGCGTGCGGACGATACAGCGGATACACCGGCTGCACTGGAAGCAGGAAAAAAGATCACGCTGAGTGATTCCGTAAATGTCCGTGTGTCAATGAGTGAAACGGCGGACAAGGTTGGTCTGGCATATCAGGGTGATACGGTCGAGATCATCCAGAGCTATGCAGAGGGCTGGACGAAGGTCAAGTGGAACGGCGAGACCGGATATATCAAGACAGAGCTGATCAAATAAAGGATTATATAAGAAAAAACAAAAAAAGCGGTGGCTGAGTGGCGGTGCATGATGCATCTGCATAATCCGGCAGCCGCTTTTTTTCCGATTGGGATAGGAGCAGCATGAATGAGAAACAGGACGGAACACGCATCAATAAATATCTGAGCGAGGCAGGTGTCTGTTCGCGCAGGGAGGCAGATCGGGAACTTGCGGCAGGACAGGTACGCATCGGCTCGCGGGTAGCGGTGCTCGGCGACCGTGTCCAAGCAGACGATGTCGTGTATTATAAGGGAAAACCGGTCAGTCGGCAGGAGGAGCGCATCCTCATCGCATTTCACAAGCCGCGCGGCGTGGTCTGTACGACCTCGCGCAGAGAGGGCGTGAACATCGTGGATTACATCGGTTATCCAAAGCGGATCTATCCGGTCGGACGACTGGATAAGGAGTCCACCGGACTGATCCTGCTCACGAACGACGGCGATATCGTAAATAAGATCATGCGGGCGGGCAACCGTCACGAGAAGGAATATATCGTCACGGTCGATCGGGAGCTGACGGCTGATTTTATTATGCAGATGTCGAATGGCGTTCCGATCCTCGACACGGTAACAAGACCGTGTCAGGTGACACAGACCGGCAGATGTGAATTTCGGATCGTGCTGACGCAGGGACTGAACCGGCAGATCCGGCGCATGTGTGAAGCACTTGGCTATCGGGTAAAGACCTTAAAGCGCGTGCGCATCATGAACATCCGGCTGGGGGATCTGAAGGAGGGCACATACCGGCATGTGACGGATGCCGAGTGGCAGACGCTGCGGCGGCTGACACGTGATTCATCGAATGAGACTGTTAGGAAAAGATGAGGGAATAGTATGGATCGATCAGAACAAAAAAAGCATTATGACGAGTTAAGACAGACGATCAATGAGCATATGGAGCATTACTACAATGAGGATGCACCGGTCATCAGCGACTTTGAATACGACACGCTGATGCAGGAGCTTCGTGCGATCGAAGCAGAGCATCCCGAGTGGACAGATCCGGATTCGCCGACGCAAAAGATCGGCGGTACGGCAAAGCGTGAGGCAGGTGTTTCCGTCACGCACCGCGTACCGATGCTGAGCATACAGGATGTCTTTTCGGAGGAGGAGGTCACAGCGTGGGTGGAGCAGGTACAGCAGCTCCATCCGGATGCGGTCTTTTCCGTAGAGCATAAGATTGACGGACTGAGTATGTCACTGCGTTATCAGAACGGTGCGCTCACGCTCGCGGAAACGCGGGGAGACGGTCTTGTGGGCGAGGATGTGACGCTGAATGCGAGGGTCATACCGGATGTCTGTCAGACCATATCCGTGCCGGATTATGTGGAGCTTCGCGGCGAGGTCTATATGAGCCATGAGGATTTTGATCGTTTTAACGAACGGCAGGAGAGCCTTGGGAAAAAGCCTGCGGCAAATCCGAGAAATTTGGCGGCAGGTACACTGCGGCAGCTCGATCCGTCCATCACAAAGGAGCGGGGGCTTCGGATGTTCGTATTTAATGTGCAGGCGGCGGACGGAGCCGGTGCACATCTGATGGACAACCATACGGCGGCGTTGGATGAGCTGGCGGCGCAGGGTGTCGCAGTCGTGCCGCATGTGCGCTGTATGGATGCCAAAGAGGTGCTGGAGGCGATCCGTGCGATCGGAGAGCACCGCGGAGATTATGCGTATGATATCGACGGCGCAGTCGTAAAGCTCGAGCAGGTCGCTTACCGCGCGGATTTTCCGGCAGGCAGCAAATATTCGGCAGGACACATCGCGTATAAATATCCGCCGGAGGAGAAGGAGGTCGAGATCGAGGAGGTCGAGGTCGGTGTCGGCAGGACCGGAAAGATGACCTTCCGTGCACGGTTTGCAGAGCCGGTACGCCTGTGCGGAACGAGTGTGCGTTATGCGACCCTGCATAATATTGATTATATCCAAAGCCTTGGGATCGACGCAGGCTGTCGCGCCATCTGCCGCAAGCAGGGCGAGATCATTCCCGCGATCATCCGCGTGACACAGCCGACGGGTACGGTCTTTTTGCCGCCGCAGGATTGTCCGGTGTGCGGTCATCCGCTGATCCGTGAGGAGGGATCGACCGACATCTGCTGTGACAATCCGTCCTGTCCGGCGCAGCTCAAGCGCACGCTCGCCTATTTTGCGGGGCGTGATGCGATGGACATCAAGTCCTTTGGCGCGACCTATGTGGAAACGCTCGTGGATGAGGGATATCTGCACGATTATACCGATATTTACCGCTTGCGGGAGCATCGGGAGGAGCTGATCGGGAAAGGTATCATGGGAAAGGAAAAAAATACCGACAAGATACTGGCGGCGATCGAGGAGAGCAAGCAGAATCCGGCGGATAAGCTGCTGACGGCGCTGGCGATCCGAAATGTCGGAAAGGCATCCGCCAAGGAGATCATGAAGCATTTTTCGGGGCTTTCGGAGCTGGCGGAGGCAGATGTGGATGCGCTGACGCAGATACCGGATATCGGAGGCATCACGGCAGAGTGTATCCATGCGTATTTTGCAGATGCAGAAAACCGGAGATTGCTGGAGCAGGCGCAGGCACTCGGACTGAACATGGAGTCTGAGGTGCGTGCACAGGGCAGTGCGCTCGCAGGACTTACGATCGTTGTGACCGGAACGCTGCCGACGCTCGGACGGAAGGAAGCCGCTGAGCTGATCGAGCAGAACGGCGGAAAATGCACCGGCTCGGTCAGCAAAAAGACCAGTCTGCTGCTCGCGGGAGAGGCTGCGGGAAGCAAGCTGGACAAGGCGCAGGCACTCGGTATCCGCGTCATCAATGAGGAGGAATTTCTTGCGATGCTGGATCGCAGGTCAGAATAAAAAGGAGAAACGTTATGCCGGTAAAGATCAAGAGTAATCTTCCCGCGCGGGAGATATTGGAAAATGAAAATATTTTTGTAATGGATGAAACACGTTCGGAGCATCAGGATATCCGTCCGATCGAGATCGGGATCCTGAACCTGATGCCGTTGAAGGAGGACAACGAGCTGCAGACCCTGCGCTCACTGTCCAATACGCCGCTGCAGGTGAATGTGACCTTTCTCACGGTTTCCAGCCATGAGTCCGCACACACCTCACAGAAGCATCTGGATCAGTTTTATGTCACGCTGGATGAGATCCGCGACCGCAATCTGGACGGTCTGATCATCACCGGTGCGCCGGTGGAGCAGATGGATTTCGAGGAGGTGGATTACTGGGATGAGCTTTGCGACATTATGGACTGGGCTGCAACACACGTGACGAGCACGCTGCATGTGTGCTGGGGCGCGCAGGCAGGGTTGTATCATTATTACGGCATCCGCAAGCATCAGATGAACCGCAAGGTATTCGGCGTGTACGAGCATCACGTGATGAACCGGAAGATCCCGCTGGTGCGCGGCTTTGACGATTATTTCATGGCACCGCACTCCAGACATACGGAGATCAGCCGTGCAGACATCGAGGCGATACCGGAGCTTACGATCCTTGCGGAATCCGAGGAAGCAGGCGTTTTTCTCGTGATCGACAATGACGGCGGCAAGATCTTTCTGATGGGGCATCCCGAATATGACCGACTGACGCTGCATAAGGAGTACATGCGTGACAAGGAGCAGGGGCTGCCGATCGAGGTGCCGGTGAATTATTATCCGGACGATGACTGTACGAGAGAGCCGCGCCTGCAGTGGCGCTCCCACGGCAATCTGCTGTATTCCAACTGGCTGAATTATTACGTGTATCAGCAGACACCGTATGATTTTATCACGAATCCGTATAACCGCTGAAAACGGCAAAAAAGAAAGACCCGCTCGACGCAGGTCTTTCCATAGGGG
>CAZERX010000122.1:5235-5827 GCA_964515045.1 uncultured Eubacterium sp. | reverse complement strand
GACCGATGTTCTCCTTCTTAATGTGATGGAGCTTCGCATGGGGATGATAAACACCCAGCGGATGCTCGTCTGTCGTGATGTTATTTCTCAGTACGAGATCCAGCTCCAACTGTCCGTCACGCATCCGCGCGATCGGTGTGATCGTATTGTGCGGCTCTCCGTTCGTTTCGGCATAAATGAACGCATCCTCGTCCGTATAGCCTCTCCATGCGAGCAGGATCTTGTCTGCAAGCTCGATCAGACGCTCCTTATCCGTTCCGCGCAGACGGATCACGGACATCGGCCATTTCACGATGCCTGCCTCAATGTCAGAAAAACCGTCAAACGAGATCTGCTGTTCGATCGGTGCTTTCGCCATTGCAAACTCATAATGTCCGCCCTGAAAATGGTCGTGGCTCAGGATCGAACCGCCGACGATCGGCAGATCCGCATTGCTTCCGACAAAATAGTGCGGGAACTGCTCTACAAAGTCAAGCAGCTTTCCGAACGTTGCACGCTCGATCTTCATCGGGATGTGCTGCTTATTGAACACGATGCAGTGCTCATTATAATACACATACGGCGAATACTGGAAGCACCAGTCGCTCGCATT
>CAZERX010000122.1:0-5225 GCA_964515045.1 uncultured Eubacterium sp. | reverse complement strand
TCACCGGTATCACACGATGGTTCTGCCGCGCGGGATGGTTCACCCGACCGGCATAGCCCTCATTCTCCGGACAGAGCAGGCACTTCGGGTAGCCGCTCTGCTTTGCGAGCTTCGCTGCTGCGATCGCCTTCGGATCCTTCTCCGGCTTTGAGAGATTGACCGTAATATCAAGCGTTCCGTATTCCGTATCTGCCGTCCATTTCAGATCCTTTTTGATCCGGTAACGGCGGATGTAATTGCTGTCACAGCTCAGCTTGTAAAAATAATCCGTTGCTTTCTCCGGTGACGCATTCTCGTACAGGTCGCGGAAGGTTTTGATCACCTCACTCGGACGCGGCATCAGAAGGCTCATCACCTTCGTGTCAAAGAGATCACGGTATACCACGCTGTTTTCTACCGTGATGCTCTTTGCATATGCATAGTCGCACATTTCGCCGAGGATCTGCTCCAGTGCTTCCTCCGCCTGTGCAGCGCTCATCGGTGTGCGCATTTTCCAGTCTGCGAGAAGCTGATCGTCCAGCTCATCCAGACAGAAAAGCTCCAGCAGCCGGTTGATCGTAAAGGTCGTATCCGGCTCCGTGATCAGACCGGTCGCAAGTGCATAATCCGTCAGATCTAAGATATTTTTTTGAATCGTAAGCTCACTCATCGCTTTTTCCTCCCATCCTTCGGACTACGCAAGACGTACCGGTCCGTCGCCGATCTCTACCACATAGAAATCTGCCGCATAACCGATCTTTTCCAGATATGCCTTTCCAACCTGCTCGATAAAGGTATCCACTGCATCATTTTTTACGATGCTGACGGAGCAGCCGCCAAAGCCTGCACCGGTCATGCGCGCGCCGATCACGCCGTCTACCTTCCACGCCTCCTCTGCGAGCGTATCCAGCTCGATACCGGTCACCTCATAATCGTCGCGCAGGGATACGTGTGAAGCATTCATCAGTTGTCCGAACTGGGCGAGATCACCCTTCTGCAGTGCATCCACTGCCTTGATCGTACGCTGGTTCTCATACACGGCATGGCGGGCACGCTTCACGCGATCCTCATCCTGAATGGCATTCTTGTATTTCTCAAATTCCTCCTCGGTAAGCTCACCGAGCGTTTCAATACCGGCGAACTGCTGCAGCTCGGAAAGAGCCATCTCGCACTCCGCACGGCGCTCGTTGTACTTGGAATCTCCGAGTCCGCGCTTCTTATTCGAGCAGGAGATCACGATCTTGGCATCCTTTAATTCGATCGGTGCATAGCTGTACTCCAGTGGCGCCGTATCGAGGAAGATCGCATGATCCTTCTTGCCCATTGCGATCGCAAACTGATCCATGATGCCGCAGTTGACACCGTTAAAGTTATTCTCCGAAAACTGACCGATCAGCGCGATGTCCTGATTGGTCACACTGCATCCGTACAGATCCTTTAAGATATAGCCGGTCAGCACCTCTACGGATGCAGAGGAGCTGAGTCCTGAGCCGTTCGGGATGTTTCCGAACAGCAGCAGATCCATACCCTCCGTGATCGGCATACCCTTCTCGCCAAACGCCCAGATGACTCCCTTCGGGTAATTCGTCCAGTCCGCCGCGGGATCGGGCTTTAACTCGTCAAGGCTTGAGTCCAATACACCAAGCTCCTCAAAGTTCATGGAATAAAAACGGAGCTGTCTGTCCGTGCGCTTTCTGACAACACCGTAGGTACCGATGGTCAGTGCGCACGGAAATACGTGTCCGCCGTTATAATCGGTGTGCTCACCGATCAGATTCACGCGTCCCGGTGCAAAATAAGTGCGAATCTCTCCATCCGCGCCAAACAGTTCCTTAAATTTTTCCGTTAATTTCTGCTGCATGATAATTCCTCCGTGAAAGATAAGTATTTTTGTATTTTCACAACCGTTTTTTCTTATCTCTCATTATAGCGGGGCGATCACGGTATTGCAATCTCCCGCAGGCGGTTTGCAACATTTTCACCAAAAACAGCATCAAAATGGATGCCGCATCACACGCTTTCGTGCATCCAGACGCGCATCTGTCCGAGTCCGCGGTTTCCCCATGCAAAATACGGGATCGCGTGCAGCGTCACAGCCTCCGATACCGGTGCCGTTTCACAGTACAGCTCATCGCCGCCGGCATAGGTCAGCCGTCTGCCTGCGACCGTAAGGAGCGTCATTCCGGCAAGCACGCCATCCTCTGCCGTAACGGTCTCCGCACGCAGGGTGCGATCCACAGACAATGCCTGTAGCTGCTCACCATTATCAATGCCCTCAAACGCATAGACGACAGGCCCGCGCATCAGCGCCACGCAGCCGATATTTTCACGCACCTTCGTATTGGCGTAGATCTTTCTGACCGGAAGCGCAAAATTCAAGGTAACGACATCCGCACTGCCCCATGTGCGCGACAGATAGAGATAGCCGTCGCGGATCAGAGCCTTTGCATCCACCGGTGCATCATTGATGCAAACACGAAGCTCAGCCGCATTTATATGAGAAGGAATATGGATCGCCAGCGTAAATCCGTCCGACTGCTTTGACGAAACGCGGTACGTCACACTGCCCTCCCAAGGATACGCACTGTCCACATGGATATCTGCCGCCTGCAGCGAGACATCGCTGCCGATGAAAAGGTGTGAATAGATCACGCCATCCTCCTCATCCCATACATACTGTCCGAGAGAGGTCACCATGCGCACAAGGTTCGGCGGGCAGCACGCACACGCATACCAGCCGGGGCGCTCCGGCAGTACATGCTCATAGCCTGCCGCAACACCGGAGGTTCCGGGGTTGATCTCCAGCGGGTTCACATAGAAGAACCGCTTGCCGTCGCGCTGCATACCGCTGATGATGCCGTTGTACAGCTCGCGCTCCATCACGTCTGCATAGCAGCCGCGCTTCTCGCTCTTTAGCATCTGCTTTGCAAAAAAGACCAGTCCGATCGATGCACAGGTTTCTGCATACACCGTATCATTTGGAAGCTCATAGGGAACGGAGAAGGATTCGCCGACCACTGTCGCACCGATGCCGCCCGTGATGTACATTTTCTGCTGCACGATATTGTTCCACAGCGTTCTGCACGCAGCGAGCAGACGCTCATCCTGTTCCTCTGCCGCGAGATCTGCCATCGCCGTATACATATACACCGCACGAACGGCGTGTCCGACTGCCTCCGTCTGCTCATACACGGTCGCATGACTCTGATTGTACTTCGTATCCTCCGGCTTCATGCCGAAATGCTCCCAATCCCTTTTCTCTGCTTCTTTTTTGAAAAAGTCGGGATCCTTGCCGCGCTGCTCCAGAAAATAACGCGCCATCTTTTTATACTGCTCCTTGCCGGTCACATGATACAGCCGCATCAGTCCGATCTCGATCTCCTGATGTCCCGGAATGCCGCATACCTGACCTTCGCCGTCGCCAAACCGCCGGATGATATGCTCTGCCATGCGCTCCATCACACCGAGCAGCCGATCCTTTCCGGTCGCTTCATAATAAGCAGCAGCCGCCTCCATCATGTGTCCTGCACAATACAGCTCGTGACACTCCAGCAGATTCTGCCAGCGGTGCTCCGGCTCCTTGATGGTAAAATAAGTGTTCAGATAACCGTCCTCCTGCTGCGCCTGCGCCACGATCTCAATGATGGCATCCGCGCGCGCCTCCAGCTCTGCATCCGGCTTCACGATCAGTGAATACGCGACACCCTCCAGCCACTTTGCGACATCGCTGTCCTGAAAGACCATGCCGTAAAATTTGCCCTCGGCAAGACCTGCCGCGATACGGAAATTATCGATCGCATGACTTTTCTCCACCTCCGGCTCCTGATCGTTCAGAACACGCTCCTGAAACGGAATGACAACGTCTGTCACGAGCCGCTGTATTTCTGACCAGAAGCCGTCTCTGATCTGTACCTGCTGTAATCTGATCTTTTCTTTCTGACCCATAATTTTTTCTGTCCTTTCTATATATAAACCAAGGCGGGAAGTAACTTCCCGCCTTTATCTCCGTTCGTTTTCCTACTTTTTCAGACGGATGCTGACGACGCTGCATGCCGGAAGCTCTACGCGAATACCGGATGCCGTCTTTTCGTATGCCGTGAACGGCTGCTCCGTCACGTTCTCCGGCTCCTCAAAGGTATTGTGTGCATTCATCGTACCTGCGACTACGCAAGCCTCTGCGACCTTATAATCCGCTGCATCTGCCGTAAGACACAGATCCATCGTCTCACCAAACTCCAGCGAATGGTTCGTCAGTGTAACGGTGATCACGCCGTCAGCATCAACGGATGCGGACTCGATGATCTTAGGCAGCTCGTTTTTGCCGTTTCCGACAGTGCCTGCGCCCACCAGCTCGCTGGAAAGGAGCGTTGCACCCTGATGATACCGGTACATATGGAATACGTGATACGTCGGTGTCTTTATCATCTTTTCACCGTCTGTCAGCATCACGGACTGCAGCACATTGATGAGCTGTGCGATACATGCCATCTTGACGCGGTCGGAATGCTTATTGAAAATGTTCAAGTTCATACCTGCAACGAGTGCATCGCGCATCGTATTCTGCTGGTACAAAAATCCCGGATTCGTGCCCGGCTCAACGTCAGCCCAGATGCCCCACTCATCGACGATCATACCGATCTTTTTGTCCGGGTCATACTCATCCATGATCGCACCGTGACGGTTGATCAGCTCCTCCATGTAGTAGCTGCGCTTTAATGTCTGATAAAAGATCTCCTCTGTGAAGTCGGTCGCACTGCCCTTGATGTTCCAATCGTCCTCCACCTCGGGAAGCGTATAATAATGAAGGGAAAGTCCGTCCATCAGACCGTGCAGATGCGGCTCGCAGTGATCGAAGCAGGTCTCCAGCACACCCTTCGTCCAGTCATAATCATCCACGTTCGCGCCGCAGCAGATCTTGGTGATCGGCTCGTTGCCTGCATAATTTCTCACATAGGTCTGGTATCTGCGGTATTCATCTGCATAATGCTGCGGGCGCATGTTTCCGCCGCAGCCCCAGTTCTCATTGCCGACACCAAAGTAATCGACCTTCCAAGGCTCCTCATGACCGTTCTGCTTTCTAAGCTCCGCCATCGGTGACACGCCGTTAAAGGTCATGTACTCGACCCACTCACTCATCTCGCGCACCGTTCCGCTGCCGACATTTCCGTTGATGTAGGTCTTGCAGCCGAGCTGACGGCGCAGCTCGAAAAATACATGCGTACCGAAGCTGTTGTCCTCGACTACGC
>CAZERX010000121.1:0-6092 GCA_964515045.1 uncultured Eubacterium sp. | reverse complement strand
CAAGATAGCGGAACATGCTCTCGGTCAGCTCCATCATTCCTTCATAGTCGGTATATGCCTGATACAGCTCCATCAGCGTAAACTCCGGATTGTGACGGGTGTCCACACCCTCATTACGGAACACGCGTCCGATCTCATAGACACGCTCCAAGCCGCCGACGATCAGTCTCTTTAAGTACAGCTCCAGAGAGATACGCAGCTTTACGTCCTCGTTCAGCGCATTATAGTGTGTATCAAACGGTCTTGCCGCTGCACCTCCGGCGTTGGATACGAGCATAGGGGTCTCTACCTCCATGAAATCGCGTCCGTCGAGGAAGTTGCGGATCTCCTTGATGATCTGGGAGCGCTTGATAAATACTTCCTTGCTCTCCTGATTCATGATAAGGTCTACATATCTCTGACGATAACGGGTATCGGTGTCTGTCAGTCCGTGGAATTTCTCCGGCAGGATCTGCAGAGATTTGGTGAGCATCGTCATTTCCTCTGCATGGATAGAGATCTCTCCGGTCTTGGTACGGAATGCATAACCCTTGATGCCAAAAATATCACCGATATCGGCCTTTTTGAAATCGGCATAAGAGTCCTCTCCGATGGCATCACGCGCCACATATACCTGAATATTTCCCTTTAAGTCCTGAATATTACAGAAGGATGCCTTTCCCATCACACGCTTGAACATCATTCTGCCGGCGATGCTCACATGGATCGGTGATGCATCCATGATCGCTCTGCGCTCGTTGTAGTCGTTGTTTAAGACCTCTTTTTTCTGCTCATCCGTCAGTCCCTCTGTCTCCGGCTGTGTTCTGCCTGCGAGCAGCTGTTCTTCATGCGCGGTGTATTCTGCCTTCACCTCTGTGCTGTGGTGGGTCTGATCATATTTTGTAATGACAAACGGATCCTTGCCCGCGTCCTGCAAATCCTTGAATTTCTCGCGGCGCACCTTTAAGAGCTGGTTGATATCCTGCTGTCCGCCATTCTGCTGCTTTTTCTCTGCCATGTTTTCCTCCGATTACTGATTAGTTGGATCTCTGGATCTCTAATACCTTATAGGATAACTCTCCGACCGGTGCCTCAACCTTTACGACATCGCCGACCGCCGCACCGAGCAGTGCACGACCAAGCGGTGACTCATTGGAGATCTTTCCTTTCAGACTGTTTGCCTCTGTAGAACCAACGATCTTATACTCCAGCTCCTCATCATATTCAATGTCAAGGATGCGTACCTTACAGCCTACGCTGATCTTGTCAAGATCGACCTCATCCTCTACGACAACCTCTGCATTCTTGAGGATCATCTCGATCTCCTCAATACGCGCCTCGATGTCACGCTGCTCATCCTTTGCGGCATCATACTCTGCGTTCTCGGACAGATCGCCCTGCTCACGTGCTTCTTTGATCTTCTGCGCGATCTCACGGCGTTTTACTACCTTTAAGTCCTGCAGCTCCTCCTCTAACTTCTGTAAACCCTCGTAAGTTAAAATGTTTTTCTTTACCATTTCACACGTTACCTTTCTATCGTTTGATTTATTTGAATCCTCTTTTATGAAAAAAACTGCCATTTAACCCATGTATTATAGCTGAAAGTACCGCTGCTGTCAAGGAGCTGCCGAGCTTTTGACGAACTGTTCCAGCAATTCCTCCAACTGTTCGTAGCTCTCCACCTCGCTGAGTGCGCGTCGGACATGACTCGCTCCGTGATAACCCGACGTATACCATGCCGCGTGTTTTCGCATTTCGCGGATGCCGACGTGAGCGCCCTTGAAATCAAGCTGCATCCGTGCATGACGCAGCAGCATCGCGATCATTTCCTCCAAAGACGGTTTTCCTAACGGCTCGCCGGTCTGCAGCTCATGCAGGATCTGTGCAAAGATCCATGGGTTTCCCTGCGCGCCGCGCGCGATCATACAGCCGTCACAGCCGGTCTGCTCCTGCATCCGGATCGCATCTGCCGCACATAGGATATCACCGTTTCCGATGACCGGTATGTGTACGGCTTCCTTTACCTGTCGGATAATGTCCCAGTCTGCCTTGCCGGAATAATACTGCTCTCTCGTCCGTCCATGCACGGCGACCGCCGCTGCGCCAGATTCCTGCGCGATATGCGCCAGCTCCGGCGCATTGACATGTGCATCGTCAAAGCCCTTGCGGATCTTCACCGTGACCGGACGGCTCGTCGAGCGTGCCATCGCTTCGATGATCTGCCCTGCCAGAAGCGGCTGCTTCATCAGCGCCGAGCCTTCGCCGTTATTTACGACCTTCGGCACCGGACAGCCCATATTGATGTCCAAAATATCAAACGGTACGCCCTCGTTCTCCAGCCGCTTTGCGATGTCTCCCATGATCTTTGGATCGCTGCCGAACAACTGCAGCGACACCGGATGCTCCTGCTCGTCGATCGTGAGCATCGCCTTTGTGTTTTTGTTATTGTACAGGATCGCCTTCGCGCTCACCATCTCCATGCACAGAAGCCCTGCGCCCTGTTCGGCGCACAACAGACGAAACGGCAGGTCTGTCACGCCTGCCATTGGTCCCAGTACCAGATGATTTTTCAGTGTTACGTTTCCGATCTGAAGCGTCTGCAAGATTATCTCCCTTTCTGTTTCTCGTAGATCAGCCGCATTCCGTCAAGCGTCAGATCCGCGTCATAGATGTCGATGGTCTTTGTCTCCGCTGCGATCATCGCGCCCAGTCCTCCGGTCGCTACGACCTTCAGATCTGAAAAACCGGATTCCTCGCGCACCTTTCGGATGATGTATTCGGTCTGTCCGATCTGTCCGTAAACAAGTCCCGCCTGCATACTGCTGATCGTTTCGCGCGCAAGGATGCTTTTCGGCTTTTTGATCTCGATCTCCGGCAGCTTCGCCGCATCCTGCCACAGCGCTTTTCCTGCGGTTCGGATTCCCGGTGCGGTGATACCGCTCACAAACTGTCCCTTCGCATCCACCAGATCATACGTGGTCGCCGTGCCGAAATCAATGACTAGCACCGGTCCGCCGTATTTTTCATATGCGCCGACAGCATCCACGATACGGTCTGCGCCGATCTGTGAGGGATGCTCCGTCGCGATGCGGATGCCGGTACGCACGCCCGGCTCAACAATGAGCGGATCTACGTGCAGATACTTGAACAGTCCGTTCCGCAGCGAATACATGATCGCCGGAACGACGGATGATATGATCGCCGCATGGATCTCCTGCGGATCAATGCTGTTTTCACGCAGCAGACTCCGCAGTAAAATGCCGTACTCATCGGATGTGCGCGGCAGCTTTGTCGTAATGCGCATCGTCAGCAGCAGCTTTTCTCCGTCAAACACGCCCATCGTGATATTTGTATTTCCTACGTCCAATGCCAGAAGCATAGCTATTCCTCCATTTCCTCGCCCAAAAAGAATACACGGAAATATAATTCCAGCGCCTCTAAAAGCTCCCGCTTGGTGTTCTGCAACTGCTTGATCTTTAATACGCTTCCGATCTCGTCATAGAGCAGATCACCTTCCTGCGCCTCCGTGCGAAATTCCAGATTGCCGTCCGCATCATATACGAGCTGCAGCGTACCGCCGATATCCTCCGTATAGAGCACGCACATGATCTTTAGCTCGTCGCGGATCGCCTCCGGAAGTCCTTCAAAGTTTTCATTCAGATAATATTTTTTGGTGTAAGAGCTGGCACCGCATAAAACGATCTCGTCATTCTCAAACATATCCATATACTCCTCTCACTGATACCTCGCCGGAATCCACCTGCCGCAGTCCGTCCGCTGTTTCCACGATGAGTGCACCATCCGGCGCGATCCCGCGCGCGGTGCCCTCATATGCGCCCTTTGGATCCAGCACACATACCGGACGATCTTGATTCACGAGCTGCGCATCGTAGCGCGCACGCAGCAGACTCATATCCTGCGTCTGCATAAAGATCGAAAAAAAGTGCTCCAACTGCCCGCACACTGCACCGATCAGACGCGCGCGGTCAAAACGCCTGCTGCAGCCAAGATACAGGCTGGTCGCCGTTTCACGGATTTCCTCAGCAAAATGCGTATTATTCACGTTGATGCCGATGCCGACCACGATCACGGCACTTCCATCGGCTGACACCTGCATTTCCGTCAGGATCCCGCACAGCTTTTTTCCGTTTAGGATCAAGTCATTCGGCCATTTGATCTGTGCGCTGACCCCGCTCACCTCACGGACTGCCTCCGCTACGGCGAGCGCTGCGACCAGCGTCAGCATCGGCGCACGGCTCGGCGACAGCTCCCTTGGTCTTAGGAGCAGGCTCATCGCCACCGCTTCTCCCGCAGCCATTTCCCAGCTCCGTCCGCGTCTGCCCCTGCCGCTCTCCTGCCGGTCTGCCACAACAAGCGTACCGTGCGGCGCACCGTCACGCGCCATGCGCATCGCCTTTGTATTCGTGGAATCCGTCACCTCGTCACAGACGAGCCTTGTGCCGATCCATTCCGTTTTCATTGCATTTTTCAGCCGTTCCAGACTCAGATCATCTGCCATCACACTACCGCGGCATGGTCGCATACATGATCGCCTTGATCGTATGCATCCGGTTCTCTGCTTCATCAAATACGACCGACTGCTCGCCCTCGAACACCTCGTCTGTCACCTCAAGCTCAGACAGACCGAATTTTTCATATACGTCGCGTCCGACCTCCGTTTTCAGATCATGATATGCGGGCAGGCAATGCATAAAGATCGCCTCCGGCTTGGCATTCGCCATCACCTGTGCATTCACCTGATACGGCTTTAATGCGTCGATCCGTTCCTTCCACACCTCAGCAGGCTCACCCATGGATACCCACACATCCGTATAAATGACATCCGCATCCTTCGACGCTTCCTCGACATCCTCCGTCAGCGTGATCGTCGCACCGGTCTTCCGCGCGATCTCCTCACACAGCTCCACCAGCTTCTTGTCGGGGAAAAACTTCCGCGAGGTGCACGCAACAAAGTCCATTCCGAGCTTCGCGCAGGTCACCATCAGCGAATTACCCATGTTGTAGCGCGCATCGCCCATGTAAACGAACTTGACATCCTTCAAATGTCCGAGGTGCTCACGGATGGTCAGCATATCTGCGATCATCTGCGTCGGATGGAACTCATTCGTCAGACCGTTCCACACCGGAACTCCTGCGTAACGCGCCAGCTCCTCTACGATATCCTGTCCGTAACCGCGATATTCGATGCCGTCAAACATTCTGCCGAGCACGCGTGCCGTATCTGCGATGCTCTCCTTTCTGCCGATCTGTGAGCCGGACGGATCCAGATATGTCACCTGCATACCAAGGTCATGCGCCGCCACCTCAAAGGAACAGCGGGTACGCGTGCTCGTTTTTTCAAAAATGAGTGCGATATTTTTACCGCGCAGCTCATCATGCGCGATACCGTTTTTCTTTTTTTCCTTCAGCTCTGCAGCCAGATCAATGAGATAAACGATCTCCTCCGGCGTAAAATCCAGTAATTTCAAAAAGTTTCTGCCCTGTAAATCCATCTTTGCTCCTCCCGAATGATAAACGGGCTACCGCTCCGGCAGCCCGCTTGGAATATCTCTTTTATTTTTCTGCTGCAACCTCTACGACAGACTTTGCCAAACCTGCCACGCCCTGTATCTCTGAGGGAATGATGATCTTGGTCGCCTTGCCGTCAGCCGCCTTCGCAAATGCCTCCAGACTCTTTAACTGGAGCACGCCTGCATCGGGCTGTGCCTCCTTTAAGAAACGGAGACCGTCTGCATTCGCTTTCTGAATGCGCAGGATCGCCTCTGCCTGTCCTTCTGCCTCACGCATGGTCGCTTCCTTGCGTGCCTCCGCACGTAAGATCGCAGCCTCCTTTTCAGCCTGCGCGTCAAGGATCGCAGATTCCTTTTTACCTTCGGCAACGAGGATGGTTGACTTTTTCTCACCCTCTGCGCGCAAGATCGCTTCTCGGCGCTCACGCTCTGCCTTCATCTGCTTCTCCATCGCATCCTGTATTGCCTGCGGCGGGATGATATTCTTTAACTCTACACGGTTTACCTTGATTCCCCACGGATCGGTCGCCACATCCAGTGACGCGCGCATCTTGGTGTTGATGGTCTCACGCGAGGTCAGCG
>CAZERX010000120.1:0-6100 GCA_964515045.1 uncultured Eubacterium sp. | reverse complement strand
ACCATGCAGATCACATCCGGCTTTACAGACTTCACAAACGCGATCAGCTCTCCGATCTCTGCGACGGATAAGGTTTTCCGCATCAGATAGCCCTTGGAGCGCTGGATGGTGACAAGCCGCGTTTTTTCATTGATGGCGGCGCGGATGGCGTCGTAGTCGAAGCCGCCGTCCGGCAAAAAGTCAACCTGCCGGTAGGTCACGCCGTATTCTGCGAGCGAGCCCTTGGACGGACGGATGCCGATGCCCTCCTCTAACGTGTCATACGGCTTTCCGACCGGCGAGAGCAGCTCATCTCCGGGACGTAAGTTCGACATCAGCGCCAGTGCCAGTGCATGGGTACCGCACGTGATCTGCGGGCGCACGAGTGCCGCCTGCGTGTGGAAAACATCTGCGTATACCTGCTCTAACGTATCCCTGCCAAGGTCATTATAGCCGTATCCGCTCGTGCTCTGAAAACACTCGGCACTCACGCGGTTTTTCTGCATCGCCGCAATGACCTTTAACTGATCATATTCTGCGGTTTCGTCGATCGCAGCAAAACGCGGCTCTAATTCCGCCGCGATCCGTTCACCGTAAGCATAGACCGTATCATCGATCCCCATCTGTTCATAGAGCTTCCTAAGCTCCGTTTTTTCCTGCATGTTCATAAACTGATCCCTCTCTTTTTTAACTCACTGCTCATAAATTCCAGTATTTTTTCATCGTCATAGCCGAAGGACGGCTTGTCTACCCAGATCACATCCCGCTCCCGCCGGAACCACGTGAGCTGGCGCTTGGCGAAATGTCTGGTGTCGCGCTTGATAATGTAGACGGCTTCCTCCAGTGTGCACGCACCGTCCAGATAGTCCAGAAGCTCCTTATAGCCAAGCCCCTGCATGGCGACCATATCCTTCGTATAGCCCATGTCACGCAGTCTCTTTACCTCCTCCAAAAGCCCCTGCTCCATCATCTGATCGACCCGCGCATCTATGCGCGCATACAGCCGTTCCCGCTCATCCGTCAGCACAAAATAGGCAAATCCATACGGTGACTGTCTGGCGCGCTCTGCTTCGTTATGCTCGGAAATGCGTGTTCCGGTCTTTTCATAAAATTCCAGTGCGCGGATCACACGTTTGACGTTATTGGCATGGATCTGCTCTGCCGCTGCCGGATCAACGACGCGAAGCCGTTCGTGCAGCGCGTCTGCACCGTTCGTGCGCGCGAAGCTCTCCAGTGACCGGCGAAAGGACTGATCCGCATCCTCACTCGAAAAATCAATATCGTACAACAGTGCCTGTATATAAAAACCGGTTCCTCCGACAATGAGCGGCACCTGACCATCCGCCCAGAGCTTTTCCATGGCTGCCTTTGCATCCTGCTGGAACTGCACGACATGAAATTCCTGATCCGGCTCATACAGATCGATCAATGCATGCGGTACGCCCTGCATTTCCTCTGGCGTGATCTTTGCCGAGCCGATGTCCATATGCTTATAGACCTGCATGGAATCCGCAGAAATGATCCCCGTATGCAGCCGCTTTGCCAGCGCAATAGAGAGTGCGGTCTTTCCGACTGCCGTAGGCCCCGTGAGAACGACTACCTGTTTTTTTTCCATCATCTTATCCTCTGCTCCCATCCGTTTCAGATCACACGCTTGAACTTTTTTTCAATCTCATATCTTGTCATGGATATCATCGTCGGTCTGCCGTGCGGACAGTGATACGGCTGCTCCAGCGTCAGAAGCTCGCGGATCAGCTCCTCGATCTCGGCGCGGCTGATGCGCTGGTTTCCCTTGATCGCTGCCTTGCACGATGCGGTTGCGACCTTATCCCAGAGCGCTTCATTCGCCGTCCGTCCGCTGCCGCTCTCCGATACCATGTCATCCAAAAGCTCCGTAAAAAGCTGCTTGGCATCCAGTCCGTAAAGATTGTCCGGCACAGCCTGGACTGCATATTCCGAGCCGCCAAAGCTGCTGATCGCAAAGCCCATCTGCTGCAGACTGTCACGGTTATCCTCCAGCGCCTGCTGCTCCTGCATCGTAAGGCTGAGGATGATCGGCGGACATAGCTGCTGCGACGTATACGCATGCGCAGCGAATGCCTTCATATTGCGCTCAAATAACACCTTTTCATGTGCCGCATGCTGGTCAATGAGATACATCCGGTCGTCTAACTGTGCGATCCAGTAGGTATCGAACAACTGACCGATGATCTGTACCGAGGATTTTTTTGCTTCCTCGACGAAATTCGTCTGATAACCGTTCTCCTCGCAGAAAACGTCCGTAAGCTCCAACTGCTTTTCTGCCGCAGGTGCACCCTTTTTCGGCTCTGCCGCAGGCTCTGTTTTCGGCTCTGCCGCAGGTTTCTGTCGGGGTGCATATTTTAACTCATACGGACTGTCCGCTGCCACTGCCCGACGGATCTCTGACAGGCGGCTGCGCTCAAACGGCTGCGGCGGGATCGGCGCTTTTTCCGGCCGTTTATCCGCCGGTGCCGGTTGTTCTTGTCCGTCCGATGCTGCCGGTGAGACCTCCGGTATGAGATCCTTGCCCTTCAGCGTTTCCGAAAGAAGCTCCCGCAGCACCTGATACAGCGTTTCTCCATTCGAGAAGCGCACCTCCATCTTGGTCGGATGCACATTGACATCCAAAAGCTCCTCATCCATAGAAAGCTCCAGCACCGTGAACGGATACTGATGGTTCATCAGATACGGCTTATAGGCTTCCTCGATCGCCTTGGCGACGACGTTGCTTTTCATATATCTGCCGTTGATATAATAATTTTCAAAATTGCGGTTTCCGCGCGAGATCAGCGGTTTTCCGATAAATCCGCGGACTGTGATGCCGTCGCGGCAGCCGTTGACCTCCAAAAGATTCGCCGCGATCTCCTTTCCGTAGATATTGAAAATGATATCCCTCAGACTGCAATTTCCCGACGTATGCAGCTTCGGCTGATTATTGGAAATGAGCTGAAAGGATATTTCCGGATGTGACAGTGCCAGCCGCTCCATGATCGCTGAAATATAGCCTGCCTCCGTCTGCGCGGATTTTAGGAATTTTCGCCGTACCGGCGTGTTAAAAAAAAGATTGCGCACGAGAAACGTCGTTCCCTCCGGCGCGCCGACCTCCTCAAGTACCTTTTCCTTTGAGCCTTCGATCACATAGCGTGTTCCGGTCAGTGCACCGCGCACGCGCGTGATCAGCTCGACCTGTGCCACGGCACTGATGCTCGCCAACGCTTCTCCGCGGAAGCCGAGTGACCGAACGCACATCAGATCCTCCATCGAGCGGATCTTGCTCGTGGAATGTCTGAGGAACGCGATGCGCACCTGTTCGCTGTCGATGCCGCAGCCGTTATCCGTGATGCGCAAAAAGGTCGTTCCGCCCTCGCGGATCTCGACCGTGATAAAGGTCGCACCTGCATCTATGGCATTTTCGACCAGCTCCTTTACGACCGAGGACGGCCGCTCCACGACCTCTCCGGCTGCGATCTTTTCTATCGTTGCTTCGTCTAATAATTGAATGTCCGGCATCAGTACTCTCCTCCAAATGACCCTTGTCTACCAGCGGTTTTTTAGCTTTCCCTGCAGCTCATAGAGCTTATTTAATGCCTCGATCGGCGTATAATTTCCAAGATCCAAGGTTTTTAATTCCGTTAAGATGTCCTGATCGTCCACCGTATCAAACAGCGAGATCTGATTTTTATCGACCTCGTCGAGCTTTCGCACCTTCTGATGAGTTTTTCGCTCCGGTGCAAGGCTCTCCACGCCGCAGGTGATATTATTGTCGATCAGCTCCTGACAGATCTCCTTCGCACGGCTTATGACGGAATCCGGCACACCCGCGAGCTTTGCGACCTGTATGCCGTAGCTCCTGTCCGCACCGCCCTTTACGATCTTTCGTAAGAATACGATGTCGTCTCCTTTTTCCTTGACGGCGATGCAGTAATTGTTCACATTGTCGAGCTTGCCCTCAAGCTCCGTCAGCTCGTGATAATGCGTCGCAAACAGTGTTTTCGCACCGAGCAGCTTCGGATTGCTGATATGCTCGACGACCGCCCATGCGATGGACAGTCCGTCAAAGGTCGATGTGCCCCTGCCGATCTCATCCAGTATGAGCAGGCTGTCGGCAGTCGCATTGCGCAGGATGTTCGCAACCTCGTTCATTTCGACCATAAACGTACTCTGACCGCTCGCAAGGTCATCACTCGCTCCCACACGCGTAAAGATACGATCCACCAGTCCGATCTTTGCTTCCTCCGCAGGTACAAAGCTGCCGATCTGCGCCATGAGCACGATCAGTGCGGTCTGACGCATATACGTCGATTTTCCTGCCATATTCGGCCCCGTGATGATGGAGATCCGGTTTTTTCCATTGTCCAGATGCGTATCATTCGGGATGAACATATCATTCGGGATCATTTTTTCCACGACCGGATGTCTGCCTCCCCGAATGTCGATCAGTCCGTTTTCATTCAGCTTCGGTCGGCAGTAATGCGCGGCATCCGCGACCTTCGCCAGTGAAATGTAGACATCCAGCGCCGCGATCGCCTTTGCGGTCTTCTGGATACGGACGACCTCTGCCGTGATCTGCTCCCTGAGCTGACGGAACAGCTCATATTCGAGCTGCACGAGCTTGTCCTCTGCACCGAGGATGGTCTCCTCCATTTCCTTTAATTCCGGCGTGATGTAACGCTCTGCATTGGTCAGCGTCTGTTTTCTCGTATAGTAATCCGGCACCAGATCCTTATAGGAATTGGTGACCTCCAGATAATAGCCGAACACCTTATTAAAGCTGATGCGCAGATTTTTGATGCCTGTCTTTTCACGCTCGGTCTCAACAAGCTGCGCCAGCCAGTTTTTGCCGTCCGTTTTGGCATGACGGAGCCGGTCTACCTCCTCGAAATAGCCGTCTTTGATAATATTTCCATCGTGAACGGCGATTGGAGGCTCATCCACGATCGCTGCGTCGATCCAGCCGCAGATATCCGCGAGCGCATCCATCTGTTCATACACCTCTGCCAGTGCAGGCGTATGAAATTCAGACAGCAGCAGCTTGATGTGCGGGAGCATCTGCAGGGAGTTACGGAATGCGATCAGATCCCGCGGGTTTGCCGTCTGATAACTGATCCGCGTGATCAGACGCTCCAGATCGTAGACCGGATTCAGGTATTCGCTCATTTCCTCACGGCTGATCAGATTACCGTTCAGCTCGTCGATCGCATCATAACGTGCTTCGATCGCTTCCCGCGAAATGAGCGGCTGCTCCACATAGCTTCGCAGCAGACGCGCACCCATCGCTGTTTTGGTCTTGTCAAGCACCCAGAGCAGCGAGCCTTTTTTATTTTTTTCACGCATCGTCTCGACCAGCTCAAGATTCCGTCTGGTCGCGGAATCGAGCACCATAAATGCACCGGTCGCATACGGTGTGAGCTTTGTCATGTGCTCCAGACTGTTCATCTGCGTTTCGTACAGATATTTCAGCAGTGCGCCCGCAGCGAGCGTGCCGGTCATGTAATCACCGAGGCCAAGTCCGTCCAGTTGTCTGACGTGAAAATGCTCCGTCAGCGTCGTGCGCGCCGTATCATCCGTAAAATACCACGAATCCAGTGCCGATACGGAAAGGTTCATGCGTGCACGCAACAGCTCGATATCCAGTCCGCTGAGGAACAATGCTTCATTGCAGATCAGCTCGGCAGGCGAAAATTTCTGGATCTCGTCCATGAGCTTCGCTGCCGTATCCAGCTCTGTCACAAAAAAATCTCCGGTCGAAACATCCGCCGTGGACACGCCGAATACATTTTCATCACAGTATACGCACATCAGATAGTTATTTTTCGTTTCATCGAGTGACTGCACGTCCGTATTGGTGCCGGGTGTTACGACACGGATGACCTGCCGCTCGACAATGCCCTTTGTGAGCTTCGGATCTCCGATCTGCTCACAGATCGCCACCTTATAGCCCTTTGCGACCAGACGGTTGATATATGTATCTGCCGCATGGAACGGTACGCCGCACATCGGCGCGCGCTCCTCCATGCCGCACTGCTTGCCGGTCAGCGTCAGCTCAAGCGCCTTGGACGCGGTCAGTGCATCCTCAAAAAACATTTCATAAAAATCGCCC
>CAZERX010000119.1:0-6144 GCA_964515045.1 uncultured Eubacterium sp. | reverse complement strand
GAGAGGGCGGCGTGATGCGGTTAGAAACGCTGCTGACGGACATCGAGGATAAGATGTATGAAAAGATCGCGGCGAACCAGAGTGACGGACAGACGATGAGCGAGGAGGAAATGCGTGAGACGGCGGCACAGATCGCGCTGTCTGCGGTGAAGTACGGCGACCTGTCCAATCAGGCATCCAAGGATTATATTTTCGACGTTGACCGCTTTACCTCGTTTGAGGGTAATACGGGACCGTACATCCTTTATACCATCGTGCGCATCAAGTCCATCCTCAATAAATATGTGCAGGCAGGACATACGACGGATAATGTAAGTGTTGCCGCTGCACATTCTGACAGTGAAAAAGCGCTGCAGCTTGAGCTGGCTAAGTTTAACGGAGTCATCGAAGCCGCGTTCGCAGAGCTGGCACCGCACAGGATCTGTGCGTATATTTATGACCTTGCCAATGCGCTGAACCATTTTTACCATGAGACCAAGATCCTGTCAGAGCCGGATGAGGCGCTGCAGCAGTCCTATATCGCGCTGCTGCTCCTGACGAGCGGCATACTGGAGACCTGTATCGATGTACTGGGCTTCTCTGCACCGGATCGGATGTAAATCTTTGCGAATGGCGCGGCTAAACTGTGTTTATAAATGTAAAAAGCAACATGATTCATAGAGATTATTTATTTTTAGAAAGAAGGAATGCAACATGACAAAAATTGATATCGTATCCGGTTTCCTCGGAGCCGGAAAGACGACTCTCATCAAGAAGCTGATCGAGGAGGTATTCGCCGGACAAAAGATCGTGCTGATCGAGAATGAGTTCGGCGAGGTCGGCATCGACGGCGGTTTCTTAAAGGATGCAGGCATTGAGATCACGGAAATGAATTCCGGCTGTATCTGCTGTTCACTCGTCGGCGACTTCGGCAAAAATCTGAATGAGGTCATCGAGAAATTCCATCCCGACCGGATCCTGATCGAGCCTTCCGGTGTCGGCAAGCTCTCTGATGTCATGAAGTCTGTCATGGATGTGGAAAAGACACACGATGTCGCATTAAACGGACTGATCACCGTTGTCAATGCAACAAAGGCGAGCAAGCAGATGAAAGCCTTTGGTGAGTTTTTCAATAACCAGATCGAATATGCGACGACGATCATTTTAAGCCGCAGTCAGAATGCGACTCCGCAGCAGTTGGAGCTTTGCGTGAAGCAGATGCAGGCACTGAACGGCAAGGCAGCGATCATCACGACTCCGTGGGATCAGATCTCCGGTGAGGCGATGCTGCAGGTCATTGAAGGACAGGATTCCCTTGAAGTGAAGCTGCTGGCTGAGGAGCAGAGAAAGCATGAGCATCACCATGACCATGAGCACGACGAGCACGGACACTGCTGTCACCATGACCATGAGCATGAGGAGCACGATCACGAGTGCTGTCATCATGACCACGATCACGAGCATCATCACGATCACGACCACGGATGCTGTCACCATGACCACGAGCATGAGCACGAACACCATGAGCATCACTATGACGAGAACGGTGTATGCTCCTGCGGACATCACCATGAGCACGGACATCACCATGCGGACGACGTATTTACGAGCTGGGGCAAGGAAACGCCGCATAAATACGAAAAGACGGAGATCGAGAATATCTTAAAGACGCTCAGCGATGATGAGTTTTACGGAACGATCCTGCGTGCAAAGGGAATGGTCGAGAACGCTGCCGGCGGATGGATCTATTTTGACATGGTTCCCGGCGAGTATGAGCTGCGCGAGGGTGAGCCGGATTACACCGGCAGACTGTGCGTGATCGGCTGTGACTTAAAGGAGGAGGAGCTGGAGAAGCTGTTTGCTCTGGCATAGACGCGCGGGTAAAAAGGAGAACATGCAATGCAAGAAATACCTGTATATTTATTTACCGGTTTTATGGACAGCGGAAAAACGTCACTGATCCAAGAAACGCTGTTTGAGAACGAATTTGGAAAGGATGCTTCGACGCTCATCATCCTCTGTGAGGACGGTGACGTGGAGCTGGATGCGGAAAAGCTTGCGTCCATTGATGCCTGCACGGAGCTGATCACGGATGTCAGTCAGATCACGCGTGAAAAGTTCCATGAGCTGCACGAGAAGCATCATCCCGATCAGGTGTTCATCGAGTACAACGGCACATGGGAGCTGGCACCGCTGCTGGATCTGGATGCGCCGGACGGATGGACGATCGTACAGACGCTGACAACGGTCGATGCCACGACCTATGAGATGTATCTGAACAATATGCGGACGATGATGCTGGAGCAGTTTTTCATATCCGATGTCGTGATCTTTAACCGCTGCGATGAGAATACGCCGAAGGCGCGCTTTCGCCGCAGTGTCAAGGCGAAGAACCGAAAGGCACAGATCGTGTACGAGCGTGCGGACGGATCGCTGGATGAGTCGTATGAGGAGGAGCTGCCCTACGACATCAACGCAGATTTTCTGGAGATATCGGATGCGGATTACGGCATCTTTTATCTGGATGCCATGGACAATCCGAAAAAATACGTCGGCAAAAAGGTGAAATATCTGGCACTCGTTTACCGGCCGAAGGGCAAGCTGAAAAGTGATGTGTTCGTGCCGGGACGTTTCGCGATGACCTGCTGTGCAGAGGATATCCAGTTTGTCGGCTTTAAGTGCAGATACGATCAGGCGGCATCCATCGAGCACCGCTCATGGGTGTGGGTGACGGCAGAAATGGCGTATGAATTTGCCATGGAGTATAAGGGCAAGGGTCCGGTGCTCCATGCGATCGAGGTGACACCTGCCGAAAAACCGGAGGACGAGCTGGTTTATTTCTCATGACCGGCTGCTGCGGCGCACGCCGCGAAGGAGCAAACTATGTCAATGGAAGAATACATTGCCGCCAGAAAGCTGGCGCAGAGAGCATCCCGCATGGCAGTGGCGAAGGGCGCGTACCCGTATCTGCCTGCGCTGGATGAATTTGTTCCGCGTGAAGCGATCTGCGGGGAACAGCCGCTCGGTATCGTGGATATCCCGCTGAACCGTGTGGCAGGAACAAAAACGGCAGGCAGAAAAAGCTCGTTTGCCGGTAATTTTATGCCGCTTCTGGATGAGGATACGGAGTTTGCGGTCAAATGGAACAATCTGTATGAGGCACAGATGGAGGAGGGCATCCGTGACCCGATACTGGCGTATGAGTATCGGATGCGCTACTATGTGCAGGAGGGAAATAAGCGCGTCAGCGTGCTGAAATTCGTCGAAGCCGCGAGCGTGACGGCGAATGTCATCCGTCTGCTCCCGAAAAAGACGGATGAGCCGGAGAGCCGGATCTACTATGAATACGTTGATTTTTACGAGGCATCCAAGCTGTGTATGCTCGATTTTTCAACGCTCGGTGCGTATGAGGAGCTGTGTAATTTTTATGGCAAGCCGTGGAAGCAGCCGTGGAGTGAGGACGAGCGTCAGCAGCTCCGCAGTGATTTCCAGCGCTTTGAGCAGGTATTTGAGGAGATGGGCGGTGAGCGTCTGCGCGTGACTGCGGCAGATGCGTTTCTGGTCTATCTGCGCGTGTACGGCAGAAAGGATATTCCGTGCCGTTCGCGCTATGATCTGAAAAATGACATCGACCGCATCTGGCATGAATTTTTAACACTCGGTCAGAACCGCTCCATGAAGCTGATGTTAGAGCCGACGGAGGCGGCAAATCCGTCCTTTATCAAGCGGATCCCGTTCCTTGCAGGCTCTTCAAACCGGAAGCTGCGGCTCGGCTTTATTTACGGAAAAACGCCGCAGACCTCGGCATGGACGTATGCGCATGAGCTTGGCCGGCTGCATCTGGAGGAGGTATTCGGGGAGCAGATCGAGACGACGACCTACTGTCACGCCGATTATCTTTTTTCACCGACGGATATTTTGGAGCAGGCGATCACCGACGGCAATCAGATCATTTTTACGACCACGCCGTATCTTAGCAATGCGAGTCTGAAGGCGGCTGTGGCGCATCCGGATGTAAAGATCCTAAACTGTTCGACCAACTCAACATATCACAGCATCCGTACCTATTATTGCAGGATGTATGAGCCGAAGTTCCTGCTCGGACTGATCGCAGGCTCACTGTCGGGAGAGGATCTGATCGGTTATATCGCGGATTATCCGATATTCAGTACGATCTCAAACATCAATGCGTTTGCGCTTGGTGCCAAGATGGCGAATCCAAAGGCAAGGATCCAGCTCACATGGTCGTCCTTAAAGGGCGATGAGCTTCCGGTGGAACGGCTGGATGCGGGCATCCGTTATATTTCGGACAAGGATTTTATCGTGCCGCAGCATCCGGATCGCAGGTTCGGACTGTATGAGCGCGCCGGTGATGAGCTGCGGAGCGTGGCGACGACCGTGTGCAACTGGGGCAGATTTTATGAGCAGATCATACAGGGGATCCGAAAGGATACGTGGACGACGGACATTACGGAAAACCGCAACCGCGCCATCAATTACTGGTGGGGCATGTCTGCGGGTGTCACGGAGCTGATCTGTTCGGGCAAGCTGCCGGTGGAAACACGCCGTATGGTGTCGGTAATGACCGAGCAGATCAAAAACGGACAGTTCAAGCCGTTTGATACGGAGCTGCGGGATAATACCGGAGTGCTCCGGCAGGAGGCGGGCGCGCATATGAGCCATGCGACGATCGTCAAGATGGACTGGCTGCTCGACAATGTGTGCGGCAGCGTTCCGACCTATGAGGAATTAAAGGAGGATGCATGGCCACTCGTCATGCTGCAGGGTGATTTTACGGCAAATGAAGCGTAGCGCCCGAAAGGAGAAGCACTATGAAGATATTAGCGCTGGCAGATGTGGAGTCTAAGGCACTCTGGGAGCATCTGGATCGGGATTATCTGCGCAGCTTTGACATGATACTGGCGGCAGGCGATCTGAAACCGGATTATCTGGAATATCTCGGACTGAACTGTCCGGTGGACATCCTGCAGGTGTTCGGCAATCACGACCGCACGCACGGCAAGCGTGCACCCGGAGGCTGTGTCTGTGTGGAGGATCGCGTGTACGAGTACAAGGGGATCCGCATATTAGGGCTTGGCGGCAGCATCCGCTACAAGGACGGGCTGGATCAGTACACGGAGGCGGAGATGGAGCGTCGCATCCGAAAGCTGCGGCGGCAGATCCGAAAGCACGGCGGCTTTGACATCCTGCTCACGCACTCACCGGCACGCGGACTGGGGGATGCCGAGGATCCGACACACATTGGATTTGAGTGCCTGCGGCGGCTTTTGGACGATTATCAGCCGAAATATATGATCCACGGTCATGTGCACATGAATTACAACATCAATCAGCCGCGGGTACGTGCATATGGGGAGACGACCATCATCAATGCGTATGAAAAGTATGCGTTTGAATACGAAACGGAGTCGCTCCGCGCGTGACCAGCAAAACAGTTCTGCACAAAATGAGAAATTTTGTTGAAAAAAGTGCGGTATTATTTTATTATATTGAGTATCCGAAAGGAAAAAGGATGACATGAATGGAGGAAAGAGTATGTACCCGATCGTGAAAAAAGAGATTCTGGCGGACAAGATCTTCCTGATGGAAGTAAAGGCTGAGCGCTGTGCGAAGTCCTGCCTGCCCGGTCAGTTTATCATTGTAAAGACGGATGAGAAGGGCGAGCGTATCCCGCTGACGATCTGTGATTATGACAGAGAGGCAGGAACCGTGACCATCGTGGTTCAGGCTGTCGGTGCAACGACCGAGCGTATGCTTAGGGATATCGACAAAATGGAAGCCTTTGAGGACTTTGTCGGTCCGCTCGGATGTCCTTCCGAGCTTTGCATGGAGGAAAATTTAGAGGAGACCAAAAAGAAAAAGATCGTATTTATCGCGGGAGGTCTTGGAACCGCGCCGGTCTATCCGCAGGTGAAGTGGCTGCATGAGCATGGTGTGGATGCAGACGTGATCATGGGATCGCGCACGAAGGATCTGCTGTTTTATATGGATGAGATGAAGGCAGTTGCCAAAAACTGCTACATCTGTACGGACGATGGCAGCTTCGGCTTCCACGGTGTCGGAACGGCGCAGTTACAGGCACTGTATGATGAGGGTGTGACCTATGACCAGTGCGTAGCGATCGGACCGATGATCATGATGAAA
>CAZERX010000118.1:0-6260 GCA_964515045.1 uncultured Eubacterium sp. | reverse complement strand
CCAAAACCATTGATTGCTACTCTTACTGCCATTTTGAATTCCTCCTAAGAATTTTATAATGTTTTTTTATGGGAACACGCCCAATCTGCTGTCATTGTACTAAATAACGAGCAAAAATTCAAGTCCTTATTCGCACTTTATCGTGACTTTGTTAAAATATTATCTAAGTGTGGAATCTGCACCTTGACATTTTGTGCAAAAATTTACACAATAGTTATCAGAAACGATAAATTGTTCAAAAAAAGGAGTCTTTTCTATGCTATGGGATACACACATGCACTGCCGCTTTTCCGGTGACAGTGACGCAGACCCCGATGCGATGATCCGCGCGGCGATGGCTGCCGGTCTGTCGGGCATCTGCTTCACGGATCACTTAGACTATGATTTTCCGTCCGAGCCGGAGCTTTTTCTACTGGATCTTGACGAATATGACAGGGAAATGCACGCTCTCGCCGATGCCTATCGGGAAACATTTCCGGTGCGCTGCGGCATTGAGATCGGTATCCAGCCGCACCTGCACGACAAGCTGCGGCGCGTGGTGAACGAGCATGACTATGATTTCGTCATCTGCTCCTCTCACACCATCGATCATCAGGATCCGTATTACAAAACGTTTTTTGAGGGACGCGAGGAGCACGCCGCCTACCGCCGTTATTTTGAGTCCATACTGGAAAACCTGTCCGGCTTCTCGGATTTTGACGTGTACGGTCACATTGACTATGTCGTGCGCTACGGGCCGAACCAGAACCGCTTTTATTCCTACGGAGCATACGCGGATGTGCTTGATGCCATCTTAACACAGCTTGTCCGCATGGGAAAAGGCATCGAGATCAACACCGGCGGCTTCAAATACGGTCTGGGGCATCCGAACCCCTGCGAGGAGATCCTGAAACGCTACCGCGAGCTGGGCGGTGAGATCATCACGATCGGCGCAGACGCACACGCACCGGAACATGTCGCCTATGATTTCGACAAGGTCCCGCCGATCCTGCGCGCCGCAGGCTTTACACACTACACCGTTTTTGAAAAAAGAAAACCTGTATTTTATCCCCTGCCGTGACCGGCAGCAAAAAAGGAGGTTATCCGATGAATAAAAACCTTGCAACCTTCCCGCTCACCGAAGCCTTTCGCGCAGGTGACGAGTGTCCGTTCTGCAATCTGGAGCGATCTGCCGAGCAGCACGCGATCTCTTTTATCCTTGGCTCTGCCTATATGGAGGACGACATCCGCGCCGCGACCGATGCGACCGGCTTCTGCCGCCATCATTACAAAATGATGTACGACTACGGCAACCGGCTCGGCAGCGCATGGATCCTGAGCACACATATGAAAAAGCTGAACGAGGAGCTGACGCGCGAGCTGTCGCATTTTTCTCCCGCCAAGAGCACGGTGCTCGGCCGTCTGAAAAAAACGGATATGACAGGCGAAAAACAGCCGCAGACCGCGCTTGGGAGCTGGGTACAAAAAAAGACCGACAGTTGTTATGTCTGCGACCATTTCCGTGAGATCTACGGCAGATATCTGGATGTATTTTTTGACATGCTGAAAAAAGACCCCGAATTTCAAGAGCTTTTTTCTAAGAGCAAGGGCTTCTGCCTGCCGCATTTCGGTGATCTGATGGAGGCTGCGGAAACACGACTGAACGAGGAGCAGAAAAAAAAGCTCTATCCGCAGATCTTTGACATGATGCAGAAAAATATGGAGCGCGTTCAAAAGGACGTGGCGTGGTTTGTGGAAAAAAATGATTACCGGAACAAGGATAAGGACTGGGGCGAATCCAGAGATTCCATCCAGCGCGCCATGCAGAAATGCGCCGGCGGCTATCCCGCCGATCCGGTATTCAAGGTCGATCCGTGATCCATTCGTAAATAAAAATGAAAAACTCCCGCGAAGCGATACCGCCCGCGGGAGTTTTTGGGGAATGAAACATATACTGACATACCTTCGTATGTAAGCAATCCTTTAACCTTTGTGCAGATGGAACTTGTCCACCAGCGTGTCAAGCTCTGCCGCACGTGCAGCCAGCTCCTCACTGATCGCAGAGCATTCCTGTGAGGATGCCGCGTTCTGCTGGGTCACGAGCGAGATCTGCTCGATGCCGGACTCTACCTGCTGCAATGCAGCTGCCTGTCCCTTGGATACCTCGCTGTTTTCCTTTGCTGCCTCAGCGAATGTCGCAAGCTCCTTGATGATACGCTCAAAGCCTGCGGCGGTCTTTTCCGTCACCTCATTGCCGCGGTCGATCTCCTCTACCGTCTTTCCGATCAGCTCCTTCGTGCTGACAACGGCATTCGCACTGTCGGTCGCGAGCTTTCCGATCTGATCTGCCACGACTGCAAAGCCGCGTCCTGCCTCACCTGCGCGTGCCGCCTCGATGGACGCATTCAGCGCAAGCAGACTGGTCTGTGAAGCGATCTCATCAATGGAGATAACGATCGCCTCGATCTCCGTAGAGATCTCCTTGATATGGTGCATTTCCTCTTGAAGCTGGCGCATCTGCGCATTTTCCTGCTCCGCCTCCTCAACGGCTGCCAGCATCATGCCATATGCCTTTTCTGCCGAATCCGCAGCCTCGATCGCCATGTTGCTGACGGTCTCGATCGTCGCAGTCAGCTCCTGCGCCGCACTCGCCTGCTCGCTCGTACCGGAAGCCAGATCATTTGATGCTGCTGCAACCTCATCGGAGCCGCCGTCCACCTGTCCGGACACATCCTTAATCTGATTGAGCGTCGTATTAAACTCACGTAAAATGACCACGAAGGACTTTTTCAGACTCGCAAAATCGCCCAAAAAGTCCGTGATCTGATTGAAATCCTTCGTCAGATCTCCGTTCGCCACAGCCTCAAAGTTTTCACAGATCTCCTGCACATAACCGTATAAGATCTCCAGTGACTCACGCATGGTCGTCGCCAGTACGCCCAGCTCGTCCTCTGACTCATAGGTGATCGTATCCGCGTGTGAAAGGTCTCCGACACGGAGCTGCTTTGCCGCATTCTCAATCTGTGCGAGCGGTCCCGTGATGCCCTTCGTCACCTTCAGCGCGAGCTGGACAGCGATCGCCGTAATGATGATGAGCAGCAGGATACCGACGATGATCATCACGATCGCAAGCGTTGCCGCACTGCTCACATACTGATCTCCGACATCAAAAATACTCTCGTCGAGCGTATCCGCGTTCGCACGGATCTCGTCCACGAGCGGTGTATATTTTTCCTCGTCATAGGCGTTCGCGCCCTCAAAATCACCCGCCTTGAACAGCTTGACCAGCTCTGCGCGGTACGTCTCCTCCTGCTCCAACTGACCCTCGATCGTCTGCAGAAGCTGCTTATTTGAATCGGACAGCAGCGTAGTCTCCAGCACGCCGTAAGCAGTTTTCACCAGCTCGATATTCGACTCCATTTTCGCCGTTTCTTCATCGACTGCATCTGCTCCGACAGCGATCACGCGGTTGATCGCACGCTGGTTCGCCACCAGTCCGAAACGGATATCTCCAACATAATAGGTCGAAGTCATCGGTCCGTCGAATAAACCTACCATATAGCCCTCTACCGTCTTGATACCGACCAGAAGTGTCACGATCAGCAGGAAGGTCGTCACGATGATGAGACCAAAGGAGCTGATCAGCTTCTTTTTCACCGGCCAGTTTTTGAATGTTTCATTCAGGCTCTGTTTTCTCATTTGTCTGTCTCCTTGTTCTAAAAAAGTAAGTATTTCCCAGATACCCTAGTCTATCATGTCTTATAGCTTTTTGTCCAGCTTTTTTCTATAAAAAAATGAATTTATTTTCCGCTTCACCCCCCCCCCGAAAATGCAAAGAAAAACACCGGAAAACCGGTCGGTTTTCCAGTGTTTTTTCATTAAGATCGTTCTGCTCAGATCTTTCCCGCTTCACGCTCCAGCATATCCCAGCAGCCCCACATGTACATGATACCGAGTGCACGATCGTACAGTCCGTAACCGGGACGACACTTCTCTCCCCAGATATGTCTGCCGTGATCCGGACGGATATAACCATCAAAGCCGCAATCGTGATATGCACGCATGATCTCAAGGATCTGCGTGTCTCCGTCACAGTCTCTGTGCGATGCCTCCGTGAAATCTCCGTTATCAAAATGTCTGACATTGCGGATGTGTGCAAAGGCGATCCGGTCACAATAGGTACGGATGATGTCCGGTACGTCGTTGTCCCTGTTCGCGCCCAGCGAGCCGGAGCAAAGACACAGACAGTTGTACGGATCATCGACCATCTTTAAGAAGCGTCCGATGGATTCCTTGTCCACGAGCAGTCTCGGAAGTCCGAAAATATCCCACGGCGGATCATCCGGATGGATCGCCATCTTGATGCCTGTCTCGCGGCAGGTCGGCATCAGTGCTTCAAGGAAATACTTGAGGTTCTCCCACAGCTTTTCCTTCGTTACCGGACGATACATTTCAAACAGCTCGTCCAGCTTCGCCATACGCTCCGGCTCCCAGCCGGGGAAGGTCAGTCCGTTCAGATTCTCAAGGATGTATGCTGCCATCGCCTTGTAATCCTGCTGGATCTTGGACTTTTCATAAAAAAGAGCGGTCGAACCGTCACCCATCGGATGAAACAGATCTGTTCGCGTCCAGTCAAAGATCGGCATAAAATTGTAGGTAACGACCTTTACGCCGAATTTTGCCAGATTTCGCAGCGTCTGCTTGTAATTTTCAATGTACTGATCTCTGGTCGGAAGTCCGACCTTGATGTCATCGTGTACGTTTACGGACTCTACAACTTCCATATTGAAGCCGTAGCCCTCGATCTGTCGGCGAGCTTCCTCGATCTCGTCGATCTCCCAGACCTCTCCGGGCTGCTTATCATGCAGTGCCCATACCAGACCGGTCACGCCGGGGATCTGTTTGATCTGCTCCTGCGTGATGCTGTCATTTCCTTCGCCATACCAGCGAAATGTCATTTGCATAAAATGCGCCTCCTTAAAATAAATTCATCAACTAACATTACTTTATCAACCAACACATTTTATTATCAACTAACTATTTTAGTATCACACAAGACGGCAGATTAGTCAATCTTTATACGCAAAAACTTTCGATAGCAAGTGACAAACCCTGCCGTTTTATGCTATACTGGATGGGTATTTATGTAAAGGAGGGTGATCATTATTCTGAAACACTTAAAAACACTCAAACCATTCAATCTGCTGATGCTCACGATCGCAGGTATCATCAACGCGTTCGGCATCACGATCTTTCTGTCACCGGTCAAGCTCTATGACAGCGGCATTTCCGGTACATCCATGCTGCTCGCGCAGTTGACACCGGACTATCTGTCCCTGTCCGTTTTCCTGATCCTGTTAAATATCCCACTGTTTTTGTTCGGCATGAAAAAACAGGGCATCCGCTTCACGATGTATGCCAGCTATACGGTATTGATCTATTCGCTCGCCGCATGGCTGATCACGGATGTGCTTCCGGTGGATGTCAGCTTTGCTTCTCCGCTCGCAGGCACGGATCTTTTGCTTTGCGCACTGTTCGGCGGTGTGATCTCCGGTATCGGCAGCGGTCTCGCGATCCGCTATGACGGAGCAATGGACGGTATCGAGGTCATGGCGGTCATCTTTTCCAAACGGCTCGGCATCACGGTCGGCACGTTTGTCATGATCTACAACGTCGCACTCTATATCATCTGCGGCATCGTGTTAAACAGTTGGATCCTTCCGCTGTACTCGATCGTGACCTATGCGGCTGCGCTGAAGGTCATCGACTTCATCGTGGAAGGTATTGACCGTGCAAAATGTGCGACGATCATCACGGATGATCCGGATGCCATCTGTCAGGCACTGACGGATGCTTTCGAGAGCGGTGTCACTTATCTGGAAGCAAAGGGCGGCTATTCCAACACGAAAAAAGCAATGGTCTACTTCGTCCTCAACCGCTTTCAGGTCGTGAAAATGCGCGAGCTGGTGCATGAGATCGACGCAGGAGCCTACATCACGATCAGCGAGATCGCGGATGTGTATTCCTCTAACCACTAAAAAATACATAAAAAAAGAATCTCCTCGAGATTCTTTTTTTATGCCATATTACACCAGCTCTGCCAGCGGTACGATACTGATATTTTCTGCTGCAAATGCACTGCGGATCTTTTTTACAAATTCGAGTGCTTTTGCACCGTCACCGTGCACACAGACACTCTCTGCGCAAAGCTCAATGTCCGTTCCGTCCACGGCACGTACCTTATGCTCCTTGACCATGCGGATCGCGCGCTCGATCGCCTC
>CAZERX010000117.1:0-6363 GCA_964515045.1 uncultured Eubacterium sp. | reverse complement strand
TTCGACTACAAGCATACCGACACCTTCATGGGCTTCCATTGCGGCAACACCTGCTCCAAGAAGCTGTCAGCCTGCGAGATGAAGTACCAGATGATCATGGCACGAAGCCTGCCGATCGAGGTAACGAACGGTACCTTAGAGGGAGATATCGCACCCGGCGACATCACCTTCTACCGCCTGCAGTCCACCGCAGACTGCAAGCTGCGCGCGTATGTGGCACAGGGCGAGGTGCTTCCGGTAGCGACGAGATCCTTTGGTGCGATCGGAGTATTCGCGATCAAGGAGATGGGACGGTTTTACCGCCATGTGCTGATCGAAAAGAATTACCCGCATCACGGAGCAGTGGCGTTCGGACATTACGGAAAAGAGCTGTTCGAGGTATTCAAATATCTCGGCGTGCCGGTAGAGGATCTGAACTATAATCAGCCGGCAGCACTGCCTTATCCGACGGAAAATCCGTTTGCATAAAAAGAAAATAACAGACCCGATACGCCTGCGGATGAATGTCCGCAGGTGTATTGCGGTTTTGGAAGGAGCTGTATGGAAAAACGTAAGATCGCTATTTTTTTGCTCGCAGCAGTATTTATTCTGGCACCGCTGGTGCTGATGGGCTATGGCTCGGTCATTTATAGTGGTACGAGCAAAGAGATAGAGCAGATGAATGATTATGACCGGCATTACGCGATGATCGTCGATGAAAAGGACAGCGTCCTTTGGGATGCCGTGTATGAGAGTGCGCGTGCCGAGGGCGAAAAACGGGGGATCCTCGTGGAGCGCTTCGGCAGCAGCCTTGCCGTGGATCATGACCGCCTGCAGCTTTTGAAGCTCGCGACGCAGGCATCCGTGGACGGCATCATCATCAAGGGTGACGAATCCGAGGAGGTGGTCGCAGCGATCAACGCAGCCGTAGATGCAGGCATACCGGTCGCGACCGTATTTGATGACTGCAGCAAGAGCAAACGCCAGTGCTTTGTCGGCACGAATAATTACAATGTCGGACAGGAATACGGCAGACAGATACAGGAGCTTCTGGCATCTGAAAAAAAGTCTGCCGGAGTGAAAAAGGTGCTGGTGCTGACCGAGCATAACGTGAATGATACGAGCGGTAATCTGATCCTGCTCGGCATCCGTGAAACCCTGCAGAAGGAGATCGAACAGACGCATCAGGTCGTTGTGGATGCGGCGCAGGTGGATAATTCGGAGAGCTTCCGCGCGGAGGAGTATATCCGCGACCTTTTTCTGGATGCCGAACGGATACCGGATATACTGGTCTGTCTGAACGAGGTGTATACGCAGTGTGCGTATCAGGCGGCAGTGGATCACAACAAGGTCGGACAGGTGCAGGTGCTCGGTTACTATGATTCTGAGCAGATCCTCGATGCACTGACGAAAAATATCGTATCCGCGACGATCGCGCCGGATACCGGACAGATGGGAACACTTTGTGTGGAAGCATTGGATGAATACGAAAAGACCGGTTATACGAACGGTTACACGGCGGTAGATGTGCAGTTGATACACGCGGATGACGCGAAAAAGCGGCTGGCTGCCATGCATCAGGAGTGATCACTATGAGAAAACGATGGATCAATCTGACCTTACAGAAAAAGCTGGTATCATTATTTGCGTTCACGACAGGCTTTGTCGTGCTCGTTAATCTGGTCACCTATGCATCCCTAAACCGTATGATGGGGCGCGTGGAGGCGGTCTACACGAGCAATATCAGTCTGAACGAGCTGTCGGACGGACTGGGCAGCCTGCAGCTTGCCATGTCTGATTACCTGCAGACGAAAAGCTCTAATGCGATGGAGGAGTATTACCGCAGGGAGCAGGCGTATCGGGAGCTTTTGGAACGGCTCAATCAGAAGGCGACCGACAATGAGGTGCTGCTGACCGAGAAAAATATCTATGGTCTGTCCCAGAGCTATCTGGAGCTGACGAGCGAGATCATACAGGCGAAGCGCGGCAGGAACGTTGAGAAATACGCGGCAGGCTATGAGAACGCGACCGAGCTGTATGACGAGATCAATACCTTTATTTTCAGCTTGAATAATGAGCAGTTCAAAAACAATTCCGAGACCTATCGTTCGTTAGTGGAGTCACTCCATTATATGGAGATGGTCACGATCGTTGTGTTATTACTCGTGCTGCTCGGAAATGTCATGCTGATCATTGTGAGCATGCAGATGATCACCGAGCCTTTGAAACGGCTGTCCGAGGCGGCAGACGAGGTCGCAAAGGGTAATTTTGATCTTGCGGAGCTTCCGGTCGAGAGTCGGGATGAGGTCGGCATCGTGACCGGTGCGTTTAATCAGATGGTGCACAGCATCCGCATTTACATTGACCGGCTTCGCGAAACGATGGAGCGCGAGGGACAGCTTCGGGCGCGTGAGCTTCTGATGCAGAGTCATCTGAAGGATGCGCAGCTCAAATATCTGCAGGCGCAGATCAATCCGCACTTTCTGTTCAATACGTTAAATGCGGGCGCGCAGCTTGCGATGATGGAGGATGCGGAGAAAACAGAGCAGTTTCTGCTGAACGTGTCCGAGTTTTTCCGATATAATGTCGGCAAAAATGATCAGCAGGTGACGCTGGGCGAGGAGATCCGACTGGTCGATAATTATGTTTATATCTTAAATGTCCGCTTTGCGGGCGAGATCCTGTTTGAAAAGGATGTGGATGAATCGCTGTCGCATGTGCCGGTTCCGGGCATGATCCTGCAGCCGCTCGTGGAGAACGCTGTGAATTACGGTATACGTGACATCGACTACGAGGGCAGGATCGAGCTGAACGTGCACCGTGTTGGGGATGCGATCAAGCTGAGTGTCTGGGACAATGGCGCAGGCATGAGCCAGTCGCGCATCGAGCAGGTGCTCTCCGGTGCGATCATGGAGGAGTCGGCGACGGATCATTCCAATGGTGTCGGTATGCACAACGTGATCGAGCGTCTGAACCTCTTTTTTGAGGATCAGGCACGCATGGAGATATTCAGTGAAGGCGAAAACAAGGGCACGGAGGTCGTGATCACGATCCCGTATCACAGTGAGGAGGAAACGGATGTATAGGGTACTTTTGGCAGATGATGAGGGGATCGTGCGTGATTCGCTGCGGATGATACTGGAAAAAAATTTCCCCGATACGTGTGAGATCGAAACGGCGCGCACCGGACGGGATGTGATCGAGCTTGCCGAGCTGTTCCGGCCGGATATCGTTTTCATGGATATCCAGATGCCGGGCATCAACGGCATCGACGCGATCCGAGAGATCAAAAAGAGCAATCAGACGGCAGAATTTATCGTGCTTTCCGCATATGATAAATTTGATTATGCCAAGGAGGCGGTGGCGCTCGGCGTGCTGGAGTATCTGACCAAGCCGTTTGACAAGCATACGATCCTAGAGACCATGCGGCGCGCGATCGGACGGATCGACGCACGCAGGCAGAAACGCAGTCAGGATCTTTTTATCCGTGAAAAAATGGAATCCGTGACACCGATCATAGAAAACGGTTTTATCTATGCGGCAATGTTCAGCGAATATGCGCCGGAGGATGTGCAGAATTATAAAAAGCTGTTGGAGCTGGAAACGGACTACGGATGTATGCTCGCCTTTGTGATGGGTGATGACCAGCAGGGCAGACAGATGACCAATGCGGTCGGCGTGAGCGTGAGGATGCAGCAGAAATACCAGAAATTTCGGGA
Source organism: uncultured Eubacterium sp. (assembly GCA_964515045.1). GTDB lineage: Bacteria > Bacillota > Clostridia > Lachnospirales > Lachnospiraceae > W0P33-017. The sequence continues at coordinate 2,665 of CAZERX010000117.1, read as the reverse complement.
GCTTGTCAAGGCACAGTGGGATTGTGTCGTGGGCGCGGTCATTTCCAATAAGGTGCCGGTCTTTCTGCCGACGGCAAAGCAGCAGGTCAGCTATGAGGAACGTATCGACATGATCGATGTGTGCCGTGCACTGGCAAGACAGCTAAAAAAAGAGCTGGATATCACGTTCCGTATCGGGATCGGCTCCGTGCACCGGCTGATGGACAGTATGGATTCTTATGAGGAGGCGTTGAAGGCGTTGGATAATTCAACAGGAAGTGTGGCGCATGTGGATGATCTTCCGATCCAGTGCAGCTACGATGATGAGTACCGGCTGGATCTGGAGGTCGAGCTTTTTGACCGGCTGCGGAGCGGCACGGTGGAGGAGAGCAGTCGGGCGGCGGCACGTTATTTCGACTGGATGTCGGAGGTGTACCGCGGAAAGGAACCGAGCATCCGGCTGAAAACACTGGAGTTCGTCCTGTTTGCCGAGCATGAAGCCTACACGAGCGGCGGAATGACCTATCATTTTGAGGATCGCGCAGACTATATGGAAAAGGTCATGCATACGGAGAACATCACCGATCTGCGCGGTTGGTTCATCGAGAAATTCCGCGAGTGCAGTGCGAACATGCACACGAAAAAGGACGAGCACGAGAATAGTCTGGTGCGGCGCGCGCAGGAGTATATACAGGATAATTATCAGAAGGATCTGTCGCTGGATGAGCTTTCTAAGGAGCTGGACATCAGCCCGTATTATTTCAGCAAGCTGTTTAAGGAGGAGACCGGCAGCAACTTTGTCGAGTATCTGACGAACCTGCGCATGACGCGTGCGAAGGAGCTGCTGCGGGATGAGCAGCGCAGCATGAAGGAGATCTGTGCCGAGGTCGGTTACAGTGATCCGAATTATTTCAGCAGGATCTTTAAGAAAAACTTTGGTGTGACACTGACGGAATGGCGGGAGCGGGGATGACTGTGATGAAAATGGTGAAACGGAAACTTCGGGCAGGACTTTTGACACTGCTTTTAATAGGAAGTATCGGGCTGACCGGCTGTCAGACGGCACCGGCGGAGAGTGAGCAGGAGCAGACGGATGACGTGCAGCAGCCGGAGATCGGCATTACCTTTGATTCGTTCGTGATCGAGCGCTGGCAGCGGGATCGGGATGTGTTCGTTTCAACAGCGCAGGGGCTGGGTGCACAGGTCAATGTGCAGAACGCGAACGGCAGCATTGAGGAGCAGGCGCGGCAGATCGACTATTTTATCAAGAAAAAGGTGGATGTGATCGTCGTCGTGCAGGTCGCAGAGGACGGCGCAGATCTCACGGATGCAGTTGCCGCGGCGCACCGTGCGGGCATACCGGTCATCGCCTATGACAGACAGATCATGCACGCGGGCGCGGATCTGTATATCTCCTTTGATAATGAAGCGGTCGGCTGGCTGATGGGTGAGCATATGAAGGAGCACATCGGTGACGAGGCACGGCTGCTGCAGATCTGCGGGCCGCTCGCCGACAACAATGTGACGCAGGTGATGGAGGGCTTTGCACTGTCGCTGTCCAATACGCATATGAGCATCGAGCAGACTGCTCACGCGGACAACTGGCTGGCTGAGACCGGCTTTTCCGTAACCGAAAGCTATTTAGGCGCGCGGAGCAAGCCGGACGGCATCATGTGCGGCAATGACAGCATCGCAGGGCAGGCGATACGCGCACTCTCGGAGCACCGGCTGGCAGGCAGTGTCTGTGTGGTCGGACAGGATGCGGATCTGGCTGCATGTCAGAGGATCGTGGAGGGTACGCAGTGCATGACCGTGTACAAGCCGGTGGAAAAGCTCGCCAGACGCGCGGCAGAGCTTGCCGTTGTGCTGGCAGAGGGTGACGAGCTTCCGGTGGATCGCAGGATCTCAGACGGTCTGACGATGATCCCGTATGAGTGTCTGGAGCCGGTGGCGGTCACGCGGGAAAACATGGATGAGATCATCACCGGAAAATACCATGAGCGGAGCGAGATCTATCTGAATGTGAAGTAGCACTTTTGGCAAAAAAAGTCCAGTACGGATGATAGGAATTTTTTGCACAGGACAAGATTGGAAAGACAATTTTGTCCTGTGCTTTTTTCATGCGTCGGTCAGATTGCGGAAAATGTGCAGAACATCACAAGTTTGTGCTGCGGGTGAAGTGGTATAGTTGATTTATCAAAAAAAGGGAGGGACTTCAAAATGAAGAGAAAGTTTTTAGCAACCTTACTGAGCGCAGCAATGGTAGCAGCCGTATTTACAGGCTGTGGTTCCGAGAAGGCAGATGCACCTGCTGACGATGCGCAGACAACCGCAGACGCAGATGACGCATCTGATGATGCAGCAGCAGACGATGCTGACGCAGCAGATGACAGCGCAGCAGGCGGCGGACTGATCGGTGTAGCAATGCCGACCAAGGATCTGCAGAGATGGAATCAGGATGGAAACAACATGAAGAATGAGCTGGAGGCAGCAGGCTACGAGGTAGACTTACAGTTCGCTTCCAACGACATCGCTACACAGGTTTCACAGATCGAGAACATGATCAACAACGGCTGTGAGGCACTCGTGATCGCTTCCATCGACGGTGACTCTTTAGGAACCGTTCTGGCACAGGCAAAGGAGAAAAACATTCCGGTTATCGCATATGACCGTCTGATCATGAACT
>CAZERX010000116.1:0-6408 GCA_964515045.1 uncultured Eubacterium sp. | reverse complement strand
CTGAACAGCTACGCAGGCGAAATGGAATCCCGCGCGCAGGAGCTTGGTGCTGCTGCACAGCGCAATAAAGACCATACCGTTGAGATCATCGGCGGCATCATCTCCTCTCTAGAGGCTGCCATTGCCGAGAGTAAGAGCGTATCAAAGGTCAACGATCTGACAGACGAGATCCTAAACGTTTCCAGTCAGACAAACCTGCTGGCTCTGAATGCTTCCATCGAGGCGGCACGCGCAGGAGAAGCCGGCAAGGGCTTTGCCGTTGTTGCTGACGAGATCCGTACACTGGCAGATTCTACCCGCCAGACCGCAGGCAACATCCAAGAGATCAACCTTATGGTTGTCCGCGCCGTAGAAGCACTGGTAGAAAACTCCAATGCGATCGTTGATTATGTCAATGAGACGATCCTGCCCGATTATGACAAGTTCGTAGCCACCGGTAAGCAGTACCGCGACGATGCAAGCTACGTCAACAATACGATGAACGTATTCCAGCAGCGCACCGAGCATCTGCTCCAGATCATGAAGGAGATCTCCGATGCGGTCAGCGGCATCACAAATGCCATTGAGGAGAGTGCTCTCGGCGTTACCAATGCCACAGAGAACACCTCTACGCTGGTCAATAACATCGAGATCGTCAATCAAGAAATGGGTACCAACCAGCGTATCAGCCAGCAGCTCAAGCAGGAAGCTGACCGCTTCACGAATCTGTGATCTGTTGTGTTCGATAATAACTAGATATGACATAAAAAAGGCTCCGGCGGAATTTCCCGCCGGAGCTTTTTTCGTTTAATCCGTTTCATCCATATCCAGATATTTCCGAACTTCCTCGCAGATCTTTTTCTTTTCGATCGGCTTTGGTACATAATCTTGAAATCCGCTTTCCATGTAGCGTTTTCGCGCTCCGACCGAATCATCTGCCGTCAGCAGGATGACCGGAACGTGTGCACCGCTTCCCTGCTCCTGTTCGAGCTTTCTGATCTCCTGCAGCGTCTGTGTACCGTCCATTTCGGGCATCATCTGATCCATAAATATCAGATCCACATGCCGGCGGTTTAGGATCCGCAGGCACTCTGCCCCGCTCTTTGCCATGATCGTCCGGAGCTTCATTTCACGCAGCCAGTCGTCCATTTCGTGGAGATAGATCAGATTATCATCCACCACCATAACGGTATATGCCTGCTCCTTCCGATCATCCTCGACAGGTACACTGCCTGTCGCCGCACCATCCGTCATTTCCTGCGCCTGCAGCGGATACGGTCTTTGGTCGAGCACCTTCTGCGGGATCATCAGATCCAGTCTGGAACGCCCCTGCTCTACACTGCACACAGCCGTGCCGTTCACCCGATCCAAAAGCCCCTTGCAGAAAACATACGGTATATAATCCACATCCGTATCTACATTCGTTTTTTCAGACCGCATCAGTGCCGTCATGCGGTTCATCTCACCGGTCGTCACACCATGGTCGTCAAAATACAGCGACAGGATCAGCAGGGTATCCTCATAACGCATTTCCGATGTCACCACAAGCTCGATCCCTGCGATCCGCGCCGCGATCCCCGTACACCGCAGCACACCGTCCAGCAGCCGCTCCACGCCCGCACGATCGCCGTACCAGCAGTTCGGAAGCTGCTGCGCCGGTGTAATACTGATCTGCGTACAGTGTCCCTGCCGCCTTGCTTCCAGAATGTCCGAGCAATGATCCAGCAGATCTCTCGTCTGATATTCGTCAGACACAGCCGATGGGCTCTGCTCCTCTCCGGTATACTCCATCATCACGGAAATCATATCGTTTAGCTTTTGTCCTGCATCGCGGATCTCCAGCGCCGTTTCGTGCACCTCCGGCGGCAGTTGTCCATTCTGACAGAGCGTCTGCGCGTGCTGTCCGAGCAACTGCAGCGGCGAATCAAAGCCGTGCATCATATGGCTCAAAAACAGCTTTCTCGTCCGAGCCAGCTCTGCCATATGTGACCGGAGCTGTTCCAGATCCTTCATATAATAGTATTCATCCGTGCAGTCATACAACCACATCACATAACCGGTCAGATCTCCGTTTTCCGTAAGCTCCGAGATCACGACATTACAGATCTTGCCGTTATGCTCGATCACGTCATGATTGTGCAGATAGATCAGCTCGATCACGGTCTCCCGCTCACCCGCCTGCTCCAATTCCGGATACAGCATCGCCGCAATGGTATTATAAGCCTTTAGATTCCGTCCGCTGTCCAGAATGATATAACCCTCGCCCAGCTCGTCAAGGATCGTTTCCCGCGCGATCTGTCCGTCATCCAGCAGATGATACCTGCGGTTCGCCCAATAGACGACACCGCACGCCCCGACCATCAGCACCGGCGCTGCATCATAACCGCCGGTCAGTCCCGCGAGATTCAGCACATACGCTGCGACCGGCAGCACGACAGCTCCCGCGATCAGTGAGATCACAGGCTCCTTCCGACGTTTTTTTCGGATAGCGATACCGACATACAGGATCAGACACAGCAGTCCGATCACATAAAATATGTACAGATAACCGAGCGGTCGCAGCCGGAACCGCACCTGCACTGCCAGCAGCTTTTCCTCATAGGAATAGTCCTCAAACAGGATGTTCAGCCCCTCGTCGATCAAAAGCAGGATCAAAAAAACGGAATTGACCACCCAAAGCAGTGCCGTCTGCACCTTATGCACCTCATATTCGCAAAACAACAAAAGCAACTGCAGCATCAGTATGAGAAAAAGGAGCGCCGACACATACTGCGAACGCACCGCCCACTTGGTACTCTGCTCCGTGGTGACGGACATCGTTTCCAGATAACCATACATATCCAGCTCTGCACAAATGGCTGCCATCAGAAGCAACCGCTGCTTGGTCGTTCCCTTCTGACAATAGATCCTGTAAACCAGTCCAAAGGATGCCAGAAACATCAAAAACTGTACGATCCTGACCAGCATATACACGACATTGATCATATACGCTCCTCCTATTTTCATCATGGTAAAATGCCAGCTCTGCTGACATCTTTATTTTAGCTTCTTTGACGGCGGTTGTAAAGAACCCAAAATACAAACGGACAGATACAAAAAACGTATCTGTCCGTCTGAATGAAAGAATTCATAGGAAGGCTATCTGTTGTTCAAGCTACTCAGCCGGAATCTCTCCGGTCTGATACATATAGTCATGATTTCCTACGGAGTAGTACACCACATGCTCCTCGTCCGGAAAATCCATACCGAGCGCAACTGCACGCTCCTGTACCGACTGCGGATCCGCAGTTTTTTCCAAACGCTTCTGTGCATCGTCATTCTCCTGCCGCAGCTCATTCAACTGTTTTTCGAGCACAGACACACGATAGGTCTGCTGCTGTACCTGAAAGCTGATCCGCAGGAACAGCGTACATACGATCAGCGCCGTCACAGTCACGATCACCAGCCGGATCAGACTGATCCGATCCTCACGAATCGCCCGACTCGCCTGAATGGAATAATATCGTCTGAGATTTTCCTGCTTCTGACGCTCATAATACGCGTCAATCTCCTCCTCTGTCAGGTAAGCCGCTCTCTGCTCTGCCACATTCAAATCCTGCCTTTATCTGTAATCCGTTCTGCGTAACAGAACGCTCTCATATTCATCCGTCAGCCTGCTGCAGCTTCTGCATAAGCTCCAGCGTCGCATCCGTCCTGCCGCTGACTGCAACGCGCAGCAGCCGTTCACCATCATGGTATTCATACGACAGCGCGTCGATCCCCTCCGGCCGCAGCTCCTGTAATCTGCGATAAAACGCCAGACCCTCATCATCCGAAAGCGCCGGCACATCCAGCAGCACACAAGAGGTTCGCTGTTCACGCTCCTGCACGCCCAAAAACCCGCGCACGATCTGCGTCGGTGTGCTCTGTCCCGGCTGCTGTCGTGAGAACAGCTTCCGCACCTCGTCCTCCGTAAAACGCCACTGCACACCAATCTTCTGTCCGGTGAGTGTCCCATCCTTTAGATAATTACGGATGGTCCGGCTCGTCATACCGGTTACTTTGGCGACATCCGCTACTGTATATAATTTTTCATCCAGCATACCGATGCCTCCTTGTACTCCATTATAATTCATATATTTTCATTTGTAAACATTTTTTTACACGAAAATAACATATTTTTCGTTCATTTTCTACTAAAAGGATTTTTATTCGTACATTTTGACAGTATCATACATGATATCATCTTTTCGTATCATATTACATTCTTTTTGCTTCTTTTATATTCTTTTTCATCTTTTTTCATATCAGACAGTCAAAAAAAAGAAGCCTGACGCTTCTTTTTTCTAATTCCATCCCAGCTCCGGCTCCGGAGCATCAGCCCAGATTCCGCACCTTGAACTCACGCTCCGCTTCGCGGCGCATATCCTTCTTTGCGATATCCTGACGCTTGTCATAGAGCTTCTTTCCGCGTGCCAGTGCGAGTTCCACCTTGACACGGCTGCCCTTAAAATACACCTGCACCGGAACGAGCGTGTAGCCCTTTTCCTTGATCTTACCGAGCAGGCGCATGATCTCCTTCTTGTGCATCAGCAGGCGCTTGGGACGCATCGGATCTTTATTAAAGATGTTGCCCTTCTCATAAGGGCTGATGTGCATCCCATAGATGATCACCTCACCGTTTTCGATGTGGATGAATGCCTCCTTGATGCTGCAATGCCCCTGACGCAGCGACTTTACCTCCGTGCCGTGCAGCTCCACACCTGCCTCAAAGGTTTCCTCCAAAAAGTAATCATGCCGCGCTTTCTTGTTATTCGCTATCAGTTTGAAATTCGATGCTTCCTTTGCCATCACTCATTCCTTTTCATACTGCCATTCGTCACAAATGGACCAGACGGGAGTCGAACCCGTGTCCAAAGACCTATTCCCTGTACTTCTACGAGCGTAGTCAGTTCTTTAACATTCCCTCTGCCATCCGGTAACAGACAACCTGATGGGTTCAGTAGCTTCATGATACGCCCGACTGTTCAAAGCTTTACAGCCGTCGTTTCCTACATGGATGAAGCCCGATCCCGGTCGTGTAGGTGCGTCCGGTCGGACTACTGCCAAATCTTAGGCAGCGTAAGCTAATTTATTATTGTTAGCGTTTAATTTTAGTTTTGGAATTTAACGCATCCCGTGCGGCTCGCTTCTCCAGCTTCAAAGCCCCTGTCGAAACCATTACTGGCCCTTAGCTTTTCTTTATCATACCATATATTTTATGATCGTGCCACAAAAAAATACGCCTGCCCGCGGATCCCATACACAAAAGCTCTTATTCTGCCAGTTCAAAGTCGATCGTGCGCATCAGCTCGTCCGTGCCGACGACCGTTACATCAACAGTCTGACCGAGCTTGTAGGTGCGTCCGCTCACCTCTCCGACCAGCTCATAGCGATCCTCGATAAAATGATAAAAATCATCCTTTAACGCGGTCACATGCACCATGCCTTCTACCGTATCTGGCAGCTCCACATACATACCCCATGCCGTCACGGAGGAGATCACGCCGGTAAAACGCTCGCCGATATGCCGAGACATATACTGTGCCTTTTTCAGCTTAACGCTCTCGCGTTCTGCCTCCTCTGCGCGGCGCTCCCGCTCACTCGACTGCTTTGCGACCTCCGGCAGCACTTTTTCGTAATGCTCCTTCTTTTTCTCATCCATCCGTCCGCGCAGACGATCCTTGATGATCCTGTGGATCTGCAGATCGGGATAGCGGCGGATCGGAGAAGTGAAATGGCAGTAATAATTCGCCGCCAGTCCGAAATGTCCAGTGCATTCCGTCGTGTATTTCGCCTGCTTCATGGATCGGAGCGTCAGCCGACTGATCAGCGTTTCCTCCGGCGTGCCGTCAATGCGCGTGAGCAGCTTCTGCAGCTCCTTCGGATGCAGACCGCCGCCATCCTCCGTATGCAGTGTGTAGCCGAAATTATTGATAAATGCCGACAGCTTTTTGATCCGGTCGGGATCCGGCTTTTCATGTGTCCGGTAAACAAACGGCAGCTCCTGCCAGTATTGATCCTCTGCGACCGTTTCGTTTGCGATCAGCATAAATTCCTCGATCAGCCGCGTTGCCGCATTCCGCTCATACGGACGAAGCTCCACCGGAAAACCGTCTGCGTCGAGCACGACCTTCGTCTCCGGAAAATCAAAGTCGATGCTGCCGCGCTTTTTTCTCTTTTTCCGCAAAATAGCGGCTAACTCACCCATCTGCCGCAGCATCGGAACGAGCGGCGCATACTGCTCGTTCTCCGCGGCATCCGCGTTCCCTAAAATACGGTTGACTGCCGTATAGGTCATGCGCGCATCCACGCGGATCACCGTTTCTGCGATCTCATAATCGAGCATTTTTCCCTTTGGATCGAGCTTCATCAGACAGCTCAGTGCCAAACGATCCTCGCCTGCGTTCA
>CAZERX010000115.1:0-6476 GCA_964515045.1 uncultured Eubacterium sp. | reverse complement strand
GCAAAGATACTGCCGGCAGAAGCAGACCTGACGCGGCAGGATGGTCTCGCGGATTGAAAGCTCCCCCGGTCTGGCGGCGCGTACCTGAAGGCTTTGGATATTCCGGTCTAACATTTCCCGAAGCTCGATGAGCCGTTTCAGATGCCGGTCGATGCAGTCGGGATCATGGTAATATTCATCAATTTCCTTCAGCGACAGTCCGAGTGCCTGCAAAGAGCGGATGGAGCGGATCTGTGTCATGTTGTCTGCCGTATAATAACGGAAGCCGCTGTGCGGATCCCTTACTGCGGGGGTCAGAAGTCCCATTTCCTCATAAACCAGAAGTGTCTTTCGCGTGACACCGAGGATCTTTGTCACCTCTCCGATCTGAAACAGATCGTCACCATATTTTTTCATGCGTTGGTTCATCCTTTTTATCGTCTTGATTCGTACCCTAGGGGTCGAGTTATACTTCCATTGTATCAGAAAGACGGAACACTACAAGTTTTTTTCTGAAAACCTAAGTAAAAATAAGAAAAAATAAGAAAAAAGGGGTCGCTATGATATGATACGGGTAGCTTTTTGCGATGATGACCGAACAGAGCTTGATGAAATACAGCGGATTCTGGAGCAGTATCAGAAAGAATGCAGGCAGAAGCTCGAAGTGAAGGAGTTTCAAAGCCCGCTGGATCTTTTGGCAGAGATCGAGCATGGTGCGCGCTATGATGTGCTGCTTTTGGATGTGCTCATGCCGGGAGAAACCGGTATTGATGTGGCGGCAGAGATCCGCGGTTATGATAAAAATGTCAAGATCATCTTTCTTACGTCCTCGGCGGAATATGCCGTGCAGTCGTACACGGTGGGTGCGTATTTCTATCAGCTAAAGCCGGTCGTTCCGGAGAGCTTTTTCAAGTTGATGGATTCCGTCATTGCTGCATGTGAGGGGGAGCAGTCTGCCAGTCTGGTCCTGCGGTGCAAGACAGGGATCACGCGGGTTGAATCGCGGCAGATCGAATATTGTGAGGTCATCCACCGCACGCTGTTCATCCATCTGTCCGGCGGACGTGTGCTAGAGAGCATCGGTAGTATGGATGAGCTGTGCAGGCAGTTGGCATCTTACGGCAGCTTTCTGCGACCGCACCGCTCGTATCTTGTGAACATGGATTACGTGCAGACACTTTCCTACCGCGGGATCACGATGGCATGTCTGACCGAGATCCCCATTCCGCGCGGGAAATATAATGCGATCAAGGATGCCTATTTGGAGTATGTATGTAAAAATCGATGGGTGATGGTATGAGTGACTGGTTATCTATGGCAAATGACGGCGCGGTGAGCCTGTTCGGAAGTATACTGGCTGCGTCCTTCGGGGATGCGCTGCGCACAAAGAAAAATCGCATCATTTTCGGGTGCACGATGGTCGTGTTCCTGCTGATGCAGGCGTATATCTATACAGTCGGGGATGCGGAGCTTCTGCGAAAGATCTTTCCGCTCGTCGTACATATCCCGCTCGCGCTGATCCTGTATATGCTGACCCGCAGGCTGCTCTGGTCGGTCATCACGGTACTTTCGGCATATCTGTGCTGTCAGCTCCGGCGGTGGCTTGCATTATTGGCGGTCCAATTGATGTCCGGCGGCCCGCGTCAGCAGGACATCGTGGAGCTGCTTGTCACGCTGCCGATCCTGCTGCTTCTTTTGTATTTTGTTTCGCCTGCGATCCGGCAACTGTCGCATCGTCCGGCAAAGTTTCAGGCGCTGTTTGGCGTGATCCCTGCGTTGTATTATGTGTTTGATTATGCAACCGTGGTCTACACGGATGTCCTCGTCAGCGGCTCACCGGTCGTTGTGGAATTTATGCCGCTCGTGTGCTGCGTGGGCTATCTCGTGTTCCTTCTGTATTATTCTGATGCAGAGCAGAGGCGCAGTCAGCTCACACAGACGCAGAACAGTCTGGACATCCAGCTCAAGCAGTCTGTCCGTGAGATCCGTGCCCTGCGCGAATCGCAGGCGCTTGCGAGCCGTTACCGGCACGATCTGCGGCATCATCTGCAATATGTATCCGCCTGCATTGAAAACGGACGTGAGGAGCAGGCACAGGAATACATCGCGGATATCTGTCGGGAGATCGAGGCGCAGAAGGTGAAGCGTTATTGTGAAAATGAAACGGTCAATCTCATTTTTTCCTCCTTCGATGGGCGTGCCGGCAGGGATGGGATCACAATGAACATTTGCGGTGCATTGCCGTCCGTGCTTTCGATCGCGGAGCGGGATCTTTGCGTGCTCCTGTCGAACGCGCTGGAAAATGCCATCCATGCGTGTCAGATGCCCGCAGTATCCGGTGAGTCCCGTGTGATCGATGTGCAGTTTTACGAGCGTGCGGGCAGACTCATTTTGCAGGTGAGCAATCCGTGCAGAAATGAGATCCGGTTTGAAAACGGCATACCGGTATCGGATCGCGCGGATCACGGCATCGGCGTACAGAGCATCTGTGCCATTGTAAAAAAATATGGCGGTGTATGCAGCTTTCAGATGGAGGATGATGTGTTCGTTTTGCGTGCTTCGCTCTAAAACCGTCGATTTGATACATTTTTGATGCGATTTAGGACGGTCGGGGTGCACAGGGTATCCGGATGATTATAATGATAAGGAATAAAGCCGGATACGGCGAAAAACAAAACGGAGGAGAAAACTTATGAAAAAAATCATCACAATCTTAGCAGCCATGATCCTGTGTCTGAATCTGGTCGCATGCGGAGGACCTGATCCGCAGCCGGCGATCGATGCTTACAATGAGCTGGCAGACAACTACAACAAATTTGTTGAATATGCCAATGCGGATCTGGATTCCTATTCAGAGGAGGATATCGACATGCTGAACGGCTGTGCCGATGTACTCACGGATTATGCAGATAAGATGGAGAACGGTGAGGAGTTCACGCAGGAGGAGATCGACGAGATGGTAGACATGTTCGAGGAGTTCGACGGTATCATCAAGGAATTTATCGCTGAATACGAGCAGGAATCTGCGGAATAAAAAGCTATATATCGGATCATCAGATAAACAGTTGTTTGCGGCCACACACCTGCAGGCAACTGTTTTTATGTGATTGGAAATTTCGTTGAAATTCCCGCTGATCCTGTTTACAGCGTCGGTCGTTCAGTGGTATAATCAGTCTGTTATCCCGCCGAAACCGGCGTTTTATGATAAAAAAGGAGAGTTCATACAATGGGAATCAAGAGAAACCGTATCGTGGTCAAGGTCGGTACATCGACGCTGACGAATGATATCGGCAACAGCAATCTTAGAAAATTCGAGGATCTGTCGCTGATCTTATCAGATATCCAGAATATGGGAAATGAGGTCGTGCTCGTATCATCGGGAGCGATCGCGGTCGGTGCACAGAAGATGCATCTGTCCGAAAAGCCGACGGAGCTTCGCATGAAGCAGGCGGCAGCCGCTGTCGGTCAGTGTGAGAATATGTTTTTATATGACAAGTTTTTCGGCTATTACAATAAGACGGTCGCACAGATCCTGCTGAACGCGGACGACATGCAGGACGAGATCAAAAAGGAAAATCTCGCGAATACCTTTGAGGCGCTGCTGGAGCAGGGCATCATACCGATCGTCAATGAGAATGACTCGGTGAGCTATAAGGAGATCGAGTCCGAGGAAAAGATATTCGGTGACAATGATATGCTGTCCGCAGTCGTAGCCGTACTCTGCAAGGCAGACAAGCTGGTGATCCTGTCTGATATCGACGGCTTTTACGACAAGGATCCCAGACTTTCAAAGAATGCACAGCTCATCAGCCGCGTGGAAAAGATCGACGATTCGACCTATGCGCTGGCAGGCGGCGCAGGCTCAAGACGCGGAACCGGCGGCATGAAGACCAAGCTGCAGGCTGCCGACATCGCGACCGCGCAGGGCATAGACGTGATCGTAACGAACGGTAAAAATCCGCAGGTGCTGTACGACATCCTCAACGGAGAAAAGGTCGGCACACTTTTTGTCGCACAGCGTTAAGGCGTTTTGCCGAAGTCGTATGTGCAATGTGCCAAAATGATGTGTAAAGTCAGAAAATAATGGACAAGCCCTATCGAAAAATGCTATAATTTTCTATATTGACGGTGAATGTGTCGGACGGTCGCATTCAGATGTGTGGGAAAGGCAGGAGAACGATTGTGAAACAGACATATGGGATGAGTAAGAACGGAAATCTGGCAGAAGCGGTGAAGGGCATCTCGAATCCGAAGCTCTTATTTCTGCTGTCGAATGCAGGGCAGTTTGAGCAGCATGTGAAGGAGCTGGCAGAGCTTTTTCCGAATGTGCCGAGCATCGGCTGTATCGGCGGAAGCTACAGCAAGCAGGCGACACAGGAGGGCGTTGCCGTGCTCGCGTACGAGGGTAATCTTACGGTTGCGACGAATGTGCTGGAGCAGGCTTCATCCATGCCTGTAAAATATATCAGAAGACTGGAGGACGATGTACGAAAGGTCGGCGCGGATGAACGCAATACCGTGTGCATCGACTTCTGTTCGGGCAATGATGCGAGTGTGCTGACGACGGTATACAGTGTGCTCGGCAAGAAAAAGATCCCGCTCGTCGGCGGTACCGGTGATGCCGGTAAGGTATGCTGCAACGGTGTCGTATATGAGGATGCCGATGCGTATGCGCTGATCCGCAATAACGACGGAAAAGTAAAGGTCTATAAGGAAAATATCTATACACCGATGGAGGGCTACCGCTTTATCGCATCGAAAACGGATCGGAGCAGCTATTATCTCGGTGAGCTGAACGGAAAGCCGGCAAAGAAGCTCTATCAGGAGATCTTAAACATCCGCGAGTCAGACATCGCGCAGCAGACCTTCCGTAATCCGTTCGGCAAGATGAACGGACAGGATATCTGCATCATTTCGATCAAGGATATCGTTGGTGACGGACTTTCCTGTTACAGACAGGTCAACGATTCGGATGTGCTGACGCTCCTTGAGGTGCAGGACTACGCGCAGATCGTATCGGATACGATCCGTCAGATCAAGAGTGATTTTACACATGTTTCAGCCGTATTTTCCATCAACTGTGTGTTCCGCTATCTGTTTTTCTCGCAGGAAAACTATTTTGGAACGTATCTGAGTGAGATGGCTTCGCTGGGAGATCATGCCGGACTTATCGGTTACGGCGAGCATTTTAACCAGCAGTTTGTCAATCAGACGATGACCTGCGTCGTTTTTGAGTAATTACGAAGGGCTGCGCGGCAGCACGATTCAGAAAGAGGGACGGATATGTTGCAGAGAGAAAAGAACAACGCGAAAGAGACAGAAAAGATGATGGGAAATACCCCTATGGAAGGAAAAAAGATCGACACCTACCCGATCAGCCATGTGGCTGACTGCATTCTGGAATATCAGAAGCAGTTAGCGAAGCAGGAGGTAGAGTCGTTAGATGAAATGGCTGCGGTGCAGAATATGTTTGAGCAGGTGCAGTCGGAGAATGAGCAACTGACCGGTCAGCTTGCCGGACTGACGGATGCATTTGCGATGGTCGGTGAGGTTGCAGGACAGTTTGATAATGTAAAAAATGAGATCGCGGGTGCTGTGACGGATGCGCAGTCGGGCATCGAGGAGCTGAAAAGCAGCTCTGCTTCCGTACAGAACAGCTTTGATGAGATCAATGAGACGTTTTCGGGTGTGCAGGCATCCGTACAGCTCATCAAGAATTTCATGCAGGAGATCAGCGCGATCGCGAAAAAGACGAACATTCTCGCATTGAATGCGTCGATCGAGGCAGCCAGAGCCGGTGAGCAGGGCAGGGGCTTCGCGGTCGTTGCCGTTGAGGTTGAAAAGCTCGCCAAGGGCATCAAGGATCTGGTCACGATGGTTGAGTCCAGCATTTCCGAGGTTGAGGAAGGCACGCTGCAGCTAAATGGTGACATTGAGGAGTCCAAGAATGCAGTCGGACGGAACATGGAAAAGGTATCCGACATGGCAGGCATTCTGGATCAGATCATCACGGCAGCAGACGGTGCACAGTCCGTACAGCAGGAGATCCGTAATGTGGTCAGTGAGTCTGAGCAGAAGCTCGATGCGGTGAACCGCAGCTTTTCTGCTGAGGAACGGCAGTTCCGTGAGGTGCTTTCACACATCAGCCGTGCGAACGAGCTTGGCACGACCAAAAGCTCGATGTTTGAGGATATGACGAATCTCGTGTCACAGTTGACACCTCTCGCGAAGGATATTCAGAATCAGTAAGTGCGGGAGTCAGAGAAAGTCGGATAGAGGGTTGAACGGAAAGTGCGCTGCAGGCGCACTTTCTATTATGATAGGAAATTTCGTTGAAATTCCCTATCATATAAAAGCACTGCGTGCAGGATCGCGCTGCGGCGAAAGGGAATCTCGTCGCTAAAGCGACCCGCCGCAGGCGGAGAATCTCGCGAGCGAGATTCTTTTTTGTATGGGCTTTAGCCTGTTGAGTGCGTCGACACGAGTTTCTCCGAAAG
>CAZERX010000114.1:0-6483 GCA_964515045.1 uncultured Eubacterium sp. | reverse complement strand
TGAACCGTGATGATATCTGCGCCTGCATCCGCAAAATCACTGATCTACTGTTCGGGATGCTCGATCATCAGATGCACGTCCAGCTTCTTTTTTGTCACCTTGCGGATGGACTGCAGCACCGGCAGTCCCATCGAGATATTCGGCACAAACCTTCCATCCATCACATCATAATGAAAATACTGTGCGCCTGCCTGATCGACCATGCGCATCTGCTCTCCGAGCCTTGCAAAATCCGCCGCGAGCAATGACGGTGACAAAATATTCATACGATCCTCCTACTGTACAACTCCGCTTCCCGTGCCCTGCGCCGGCAGCGTTCCCGCCGCTCCCGCATTGACACACCGGCTGATATATCCGAGATTTGAGCCTGCCACATAGCCGGCATAATTTTTGCCTGCCTCCAGTGCAGTCATGTCCTTTAATGCCTCCGGCAGCACGATCTCTCCGTCGATCTGACCGGTAAAGGTGCTCTGCGCCACAAAACCGGTCGCCGCATTCTCTGCAACAATACCGCCTGCGTAGATCTCATACGCGCTGGTCGCGATGTAGGTACCGATCTGGAGCTGTGAGGCGATCTCGACTGCAGACGTGCATTCCGCGATCGTTCCGGTATTGTTCATCACAATACCGCCCGCACGGAGCGCCGTGGATGCGACTGCTCCGACTGCATTCATCGTCAGCTTGCCGGATACGCTGCAGCCGCGCACCTGCCCTTTATTATACATCACGAGCATCGCCGCTTGATTTCCGGCATTGCACAGGACATTTCCATTCACGGTGCAGTTCTCGATCGTTCCGTTGTTCGTGAACGCGAGAAAGCTGCCGGTCGTATTGAGTACGCAGTTGCTCATATACACGTTCCGAACCGTTCCCTCTGCCCCGATCGTTCCAAAGATCGAGTTATAGCCGAAAAAGTTGCTCATCTGATACGTCGTATTGCCGTATTTTCCATCATATGTTCCGGTAAACGGTGTTTCGTCACTGAATAGCTGTCCGATGGAGCTGTAATGGAAATCGATCTCCGCATCCTGTGCAAAATGACAGCCGTTATAGTCCTTGATCATGATAAGCTCTGCCAGATCGGACACGAGGAACGGATTATTCTCACTGCCGTCGCCCTTGCCGAACGGCGATACACCGTACACCTGCACCTCGCCGCCGACGGTCTTCGTTCCGTCTGCCACAACCGCATAGGTGTATGTTCCGTTCACCGGCTGACCGTTCTTGTCACAGCCGTCCCACGACAGGCTCACGAGCTTATTCGCAGACAGCTTGCCGAGCGCATACGTCCGCACAACGTTATTTCCCTCATCGTACAGCTTGAAGGACACGCTGTTTGCCGCGCGGTTCAGCTTGAACGCAAAGCCGAGTGCATTTTCTCCTACGATAAAGTGCTCCGCGCCGCTATTGACGGCGGGTGTCTGGAACGTAGCGTTCACCGGCAGTGCCTTGACCGTCACCTTTAATGTGCACGACTCGCTGTTCGCGGAATTGGTGAATTTAATGGTCGTCGTACCGACCTTTTTCGGCACGATCGTCAGCGGCATATAGTCGCCGTCCCACTTGCCGAACGTGACGGAGCAGATCTTTTTATTTGCAACGGAAGCGTTGATCGCGCCGTTGACTGACAGATATGCCGTCACTTCCTTGTTGTTTTTGATGCTGATCGCGGTCTGGTCAACCTTAAAGGTCTTATTGACCGTAAATTTGCATTTGTAGGTTTTCTTGTTCAAGGTCGCGGTAACGGTCGCACTTCCTGCCTTCAGTGCACGCACCGAACCGGCAGACGACACCTTGACGACCTTCGGCGCACTCGACTTCCACTTCGGCTTCTTGGTCGTACCACTGAGCTTCAGCTTTGCCGTGTCACCCACGCACAGATTCATCGAGGTCGCATTCAGCTTCACGGCTGCCTGCGCATCCGACGCATCCGTCCATACTGCTGACAGCACACACAGCACCGTGAGCAGCATTCCCATCATCAGTTTCTTTGTCTTCACTCTCATATTTCTTACCTTCTCCCCTGCTTCCTTCCATTCGGGATGGTAACCCTTCCTTCTGTTACTGCGCATTTGCCTCCAGACAGCGGTTCATGGCAGAGATCAGTGCATCGATCGACGCACGGATGATATCGGGATCGATACCGATACCGAAATACTGACTGCCGTCCCTGCCCTGAATGCCGACGTATGCGATCGCGCTGGAATCTGAGCCGTCGTTCATCGCATGCTCCTCGTAGCAGATCACCTCGCACGGTGTCTCGAATTTCTCCGCAAATGCGTTGCTGACCGCATTCAGACGACCGTTTCCGACTGCTTCCACGATGTCCTTGCGGTTGTCGGCAATGATATTGACCGTCGCCGTAATGCCGTTCTCCTGCCGGAAATGGCAGCCCTTGACACCGAAGATCGGCGTGTAATCCTTGTAACGGCTGATGAAAAGATCATAGATCTGTGCCGGTGACAGCTCGGAATGGCTGTGGTCTGACACATCCTTAACTGCATAGCCAAAGTCCGCACGCATTTTGTACGGGATCTTGATGCCATAGGACTGCTCCATGATATACGCCACGCCGCCCTTTCCGGACTGGCTGTTGATACGGATCACGTCGCTGTCGTAGGTACGTCCGACATCCTCCGGATTGATCGGCAGATACGGAACCGTCCAATGAGACGGATCGTTCGCCTCGCGGTACTTCATACCCTTGGCGATCGCATCCTGATGAGAGCCGGAAAATGCTGCAAAAACGAGCTTTCCGCAGTAGGGATGGCGCATGTCGATATGCATCTGTGTCAGACGCTCGTACACCTCTACAAGATGCGGCATGTCGGACAGATCGAGCTGCGGGTCTACGCCCTGCGCGTACATATTCATACCGAGCACCATAATGTCAACATTTCCGGTGCGCTCGCCGTTTCCGAACATCGTTCCCTCGATACGGTCTGCACCCGCTAGGATACCAAGCTCTGCATCAGAAATACCGCAGCCGCGGTCATTATGCGGATGCAGGGAAAGTACGACATGCTCACGGTTGTTCAGATGCTTGCTCACATACTCAACCTGCTGTGCAAACACATGCGGCATGGACATTTCCACGGTGGCGGGGATATTGATGATCGGACGGAAATCCGCACGCGGCTCCCAGATATCGAGCACCGCATTACATACGTCCACCGCGTAATCTACCTCTGTACCGGTAAAGCTCTCCGGACTGTACTCAAAGATAAAATTGCCCTCAGTCTCATCGGCAAGCTCCTTCAAGAGCTTCGCGCCGTCGATCGCGATCTGCATGATCTCCTCCTTGGACTTCGCGAACACCTGCTCGCGCTGTGCCAGTGAGGTCGAATTGTATACGTGCACGATGACCTTGCCCGGTGCGCCCTTGACTGCCTCAAAGGTTCTGCGGATGATGTGCTCGCGCGCCTGCGTCAGCACCTGTATCGTCACGTCCTCCGGTATCATGTTCTGCTCGATCAGCGCGCGCGTGAACTCATAATCGGTCTCCGATGCTGCCGGAAAACCGACCTCGATCTCCTTAAAGCCGATATCTACGAGCATCTGAAAAAACTCCAGCTTTTCATCCAGACTCATCGGCTCGATCAGCGCCTGATTGCCGTCGCGCAGGTCAACGCTGCACCATACCGGTGCCTGCTCTACATATTCTTTTTTCGCCCAGTCCATACAGACCTCGGGCGGCATGAAATAATTTCTCTTGTACTGGTTATAATCAAACATTTCTATTCCTCCACCTCATACGGCGCACCGTCTCCGGCACATCCGTTCGCACTACATATATTGCCTATCATAGCACACTTTTGAAAAAATGCCAATAGGCAGAGCGAATGCATCCGTTTATCTGCACGGACGGATACATACACCGTCCTTGATCACGGTCTGAAGTCCGAGCGACGGATCCAACAGCACGATATCCGCGCGTTTTCCTGCGTCGAGCGTGCCGCACCGGTGCAGGATGCCGAGCTTTCTTGCAGGATTTACCGTTGCCGCGGTCACTGCCGCCGCGAGCGGCAGATGCATAACTTTCACTGCCGTGCGCAGACAGTCCATGAGATTTGTTGCTGAGCCTGCGATCGTACCGTCCGATACGAGCGTCGCAAGCTGTCCGCGCACGTTCACGTCCAGTCCGCCCAGCGTGTAGACACCGTCCGGCATTCCGGTCGCGCGCATACTGTCGCTGATCAGAATCAGCCGGTCCTCTCCGAGCTGCCGGAACGTCATGCGGACGACCGACGGATGCACATGGATCCCGTCACAGATCAGCTCCGCCGTCACATGCGGGCTGTCATACACTGCACCGACCACACCGGGGTCGCGGTGCAGAAGCTCCGGCATCGCATCATGCAGATGCACCGCATGATCCGCGCCCGCCGAAAATGCTTCCATCGCCGCAGCATGATCCGCATTTGTGTGTGCGAGTGCCACATGCACGCGTCCGTCCAGCGCACGGATAAAGCCCGCCGCGTCCGCACATTCCTCCGGCGCAAGCCCGATGACCCGCACCAAGCCGTCCGAGCACTCCAAAAAGCGCTCTGCGAGCGCGGCATCCGCCTGTAAAATATGCCTTGCGTCCTGTGCGCCCTTTTTCACCGGACTGATGAATGGTCCTTCCATATTGATGCCGACAAGCTCTGCGCGCGGTGCATTTTCCTCTGTCCGGTCTGCCGCCGTCCGTGCATAGGCAGCCGCCGTCCGAAGGATCTCCTCCAGCTCCTCCACCGGAAGCGTCATGGTCGCCGGTGCGATCGCCGTTACGCCGACCGACGCTTCATACGCGGCGATCCGCGCCAACGCCTCCTCATCCGCATCGCAGAAGTCATCACCCATACAGCCGTGAAAATGCATGTCAACAAGCCCCGGCAGCGCATAAGCACCGCCGCCATCCATGACCTCTGCATCCTCCGGCACACTGCCATCCGTCACGACCGCACGTATCTGCGCGCCCTCGGTCACGATACAGCCCTTTTCAAAATAGGCAGGTGCGTTCGTTTCTGTATTTTTCCGATAAATGTTTACATTTTTTATTACCATTTCTGATGTCCTTCCTGCCTATCTGTATGCGGAAAGCAGCTCCTTTAATGCGCCCTGATCGCCGACGATCGTTACGTCGTTGTGGAGCTGCAGCACGGATGCCGGAACCTCCGGTGTGATCGCACCTAAGAATGCACGCTTTAGGATCTCTGCCTTGTCCTCGCCGGAAGCGACGAGCAG
Source organism: uncultured Eubacterium sp. (assembly GCA_964515045.1). Lineage (GTDB taxonomy): Bacteria > Bacillota > Clostridia > Lachnospirales > Lachnospiraceae > W0P33-017. The sequence continues at coordinate 1,257 of CAZERX010000114.1, read as the reverse complement.
GATCTTTTTTGCCTGCATGATGGACTTGATACCCATTGTATATGCCTGCCGCGGCACGCTCTCCTCGTTCTCAAAAAAACGGCGGTTCGCTGCGATCGTGCGGTCAGACAGGCTGACGCAGTGTGTTTCTTTTTCAAATGCTTCTCCCGGCTCATTAAAGCCGATGTGTCCGTTGTGTCCGATGCCGAGTAGCTGCATGTCAATCCCCTTGCCGTTTTTCAGTATCTCGTTGTACTTCGCACACGCCCTGCTGCTGTCCGGCTCCAGTCCGTCCGGCACATAGGTATTTGCCTTGTCGATGTTCACGCGATCGAACAGATGCGTATTCATAAAATAGCGGTAGCTCTGTTCATCCTCGCCGGACAAGCCCTTGTATTCATCCAGATTGATGCTCGTCACCTGTGAAAAGTCGAGATCGCCTTTTTCATACCATTCACAGAGCTGGTCGTAGATACCGATCGGGGTCGAACCGGTCGCAAGCCCCAGCACACAGTCCGGCTTTAGGATGATCTGCGCGGACAGGATGTTTGCCGCTTTTCTGCTCATTTCGCTGTAATCTTTTCCACAATATATTTTCATGATCATAATCCCTCCATGATTCAGTTATAACGCAAAACAGGCTGACATGCAATCACATGTCAGCCTGTATTTCAGCCTTTACTTTTCACACAATCCTAGTTGGTGATGGTCAGCTCAGTCTCCTTGTCGAATACATGCATTGCGTTCGGATCGAAAGCAAGCTCAACGGTATCGCCGAAACGAGCGGTTGTGGTAGATGCTACGCTTGCAGTCATCTTTGCTCCGCCAACGCTGAAGTACAACAGAACCTCAGCACCAAGCAGCTCGTAGCCTGTTACCTCTGTGGTTACCTTGCATGCGCAGTTTGCTACATCGTTCTTGTCATCAGAGATATTCTCCGGTCTGATTCCGAGTACAACGGTCTTGCCATCGTAGTTGCCGTCGATCAGCTTCTGTGCCTTTGCTTCCGGCAGTACAACTGAGAACTTATCGAAGGTCAGTGTAACTTCCTTGCCGTTGATCTTGCAGACAGCGTCTACGAAGTTCATCTGAGGTGATCCGATGAAGCCTGCTACGAACAGATTGTCCGGCTCAGCGTATAATCTCTGAGGTGAATCTACCTGCTGGATGATACCGTCCTTTAATACGACGATTCTTGTTCCTAAGGTCATAGCCTCGGTCTGGTCATGTGTAACGTAGATGATGGTAGCGCCCAGCTTCTGATGTAATGCAGAAATC
>CAZERX010000113.1:0-6549 GCA_964515045.1 uncultured Eubacterium sp. | reverse complement strand
CGTAGATATGGGTGCAATGATGGCAATGCTCGTGCTTGCGATCATCCCGATCGTTATATTCTATATGTTCTGCCAGAGATACATCATTGAAGGTGTTGTGGCAGGCGCAGTAAAGGGTTAAGAGGAGACAGAGTTTATTATGAGAAGTAGTGGTATCTTATTACCGGTGAGCGCGCTTCCGGGAAAATATGGAATTGGCTGTTTTTCCAAAGAAGCCTATGCCTTTGTGGACTTTCTGGCAGCAGCCGGACAGAAGCTCTGGCAGATCCTGCCGCTTGGACAGACCAGCTACGGAGATTCTCCGTATCAGTCGTTCTCTACGTTTGCAGGCAATCCGTACTTTATCAGTCTGGAAACGCTGATCGAGGAAGGCACACTCACAAAGGCTGAGTGTGAGGCGGCAGATTTTGGAGCGGATGATACATCCATTGATTATGGAAAAATGTATGAGAGCCGCTATGCGATCCTTAGAAAAGCCTATGAGCGCACGGAGCTTTCGGGCAATGCAGCCTATGAGCGCTTCTGCAAAGAAAAGCAGGCGTGGCTGGAGGATTATGCGCTGTATATGGCAGTGAAGGCAGATCACGATGCAGCCTGCTGGAGCGAGTGGGAGGATGATATCCGCCTGCGCAAGCCCGAAGCGATGGAGCAGTACCGTGAGAAGCTCGCAGATGAAATTGGTTTTTACAAATATTTACAGTTCAAATTCAGTGAACAGTGGACCAAGTTAAAGGATTACGCCAATGCAAAAGACATTCGTATCATTGGTGACCTCCCTATCTATGTTGCATTTGACAGTTCGGATGCATGGGCGAATCCTGACCTGTTCCAGTTCGATGAGGATTGTCAGCCGGTGGCAGTTGCAGGCTGCCCGCCGGACGGCTTTTCGGCTACCGGACAGTTGTGGGGCAATCCGTTGTATGCTTGGGACTATCACAAAAAGACCGGCTATGAATGGTGGGTACGCCGGATGGCAGCCTGTTACGAGATGTATGATATCATCCGTATCGATCATTTCCGCGGCTTTGATGCCTATTATTCGATCCCTGCCGGTGCAGAAAATGCGGTACACGGTCAGTGGGAAAAGGGACCCGGATATGAGCTGTTCGCGGCGATCGAAAAGAAGCTTGGCAAGCGTGAGGTCATCGTTGAGGATCTCGGCTTTATCACGGATTCCGTGCGTGAGCTTGTGAAAAAGACCAGCTGGCCGAACATGAAGGTGCTGGAGTTCGCGTTTGACTCCAGAGATGATGCAGGGGCAAATGATTATATCCCGTATGTGTATGAGAAAAACTGTGTCGTATACACAGGTACGCATGACAATGAGACCCTGTATGGATGGTTGGATAATATCAGCGCGGATGACCGCAAAATGGTCGAAAGCTATCTGGACGAAAAAGGAGCTGACAAGAAGCGTCTGGTTCACTCCCTTGTCGCTCTGGCGATGTCCTCAGTGGCAGACCGTTGTGTGATTCCGATGCAGGATTATCTTTGTCTGGGTAACGAGGCTCGTATGAACGAGCCGTCGACCCTGGGCAAAAATTGGAAATGGCGGATGCAGGGCGGTCAGATCTCTGATGCGCTTGCCGCTGAGATCCGTGCGATGAGCGTCATTTACGGACGCTGCCGACGCGCGGAGAAATCCAAAAAAACGGTAGCTGCTAAGACTGCCGGAAAGTAAAAAGGAAGTTTTGGAAAAATCGGGCAATCACGAATGGTTGCCCTTTTTTCATATATGTGATATATTTTTAAGAATGGATCGTCCGTGCGGGGGTGCGGACAGACATGGAGTAAAGAATGGCTGATTTTACAATAAAGGATATCGCGCGTATCTGCGGAGTGGGTGTCAGTACCGTATCGCGTGCGATCAATAATCATCCGGACATCAATCCGGAAACGAAAGAAAAGATCATGCGCGTGATCGAGGAGAATCATTATGTACCGAACAACAGCGCGCGCAATCTGAAACGAACGGAGTCCAATACGATCGCGATACTGATCAAGGGTATTGACAATCCGTTTTTCCTTGCGATGTTTAAGGTGTTTGAGCAGGAGCTTGGATACCATGACTATACATTTTTCCTGCAGCGTGTCCAGCAGCAGGAGGACGAGATCGAGGTCGCCTGTGAGCTGGCGAAGGAAAAGCGTCTGAAGGGCATCATATTCCTCGGCGGACGCGTGGATCGTGCGGCAGGAGAGTTTCATGCACTGACCGTACCGTATGTGCTCTGTACGTTCGCACCGGATAAGTCGGTGCTGACGAAGGAAGTGAATTTCATCTCGATCGACGATGAGGAAGCGAGCTTTCAGATGGTCGATTATCTGTGCGGTCTCGGACACCGGAGGATCGCGATCATCTGTCCGTCATGGGGCGACCGCGGTATCGGACGCACCCGTTACGGCGGGTATAAGCGGGCACTGAAAAAAAACGGGATCGAGTTGGATCCGGAGCTGGTGCTCAGCATGAAAACGGATATCGAGGCATTCACGCCGGAGAACGGCTATGCCGTGACGAAGGAGCTTTTGGAGTCCGGCAAGGATTTTACGGCACTTTTTACGATGTCCGATACGACGGCGATCGGTGCGTGCAAGGCGATCCTTGAAGCAGGAAAACGCGTGCCGGAGGATTATTCGGTCGTCGGCTTTGACGGTATTGACATGGCACAGTTTTATCATCCGTCCATCACGACGGTCTGCCAGCCGAAGGAGGAAATGGCGCGTGCGTCCATACAGATGCTGATGGATCTGATCGAGGAACGACCGGTCGAGAACAATCAGCAGATGTTCGACGCGGAGCTTCTGATCGGCGAATCGGCGCGTGCGATCAGTGATGGCGGAGAGTGATAGGAGAGTATATGACTGCATATATGAGAAAACATAAGGCTTTGACAGTGGCAGCGGGCGTGACGGTGGCAGTGCTCGCTGCATTTCTCGTATTCTTTTTTCTGCGTGTCCGGCACTATCAGACGCACTTTTTTCCGGAAACGGTGATGAGCGGTGTAGATGTTTCGGAGCTGACGGAGGATGAGGCGAACGCGAAGGTGGCGGCGCATGTGGCAGATTATCTGCTGACGATCCAAGCCAGAGAAGGACAGAAATATCATATCACGGGTCCGGAAATCGACTACGGCTATGTGCCGAATGGCGAGATCGGACAGATCCTCGCGGCGCAGGATGCATGGCACTGGATCTCTCAGCAGAAAACGGCAAAGGAGCAGGAGATCCGTCTGGATACGAGCTACGATGAAGCAAAGCTCACAGAGGCGGTGCGGGCGCTTCCCTGTATGCAGGAGGAGCAGATGATACAGCCGGAGGACGCAAGGATCGCATGGGTGGACGACGGCTATCAGATCGTGCCGGAGGTCATGGGTACGGAGCTTTCGTTCGATACGGTGCTGTCTGTCGTGCAGGAGGCGGTCGAAAATGCGGACACAGAGCTGTCGTTAGAGGACTGCTACAACAATCCCGTCGTGCGGGAGGACGATGCCGCGCTCAATGCATGCATGGAACGGATCGCGGCGTATTACGGCACGAGCGTCACCTATACGTTTGGAAAAAAAGAGCCTTATGAGCTTGACAATGCTACGATCCAGTCATGGCTTGCCGTGAGTGAGGATTATGAGGTATCCGTAGATGATGAAAAGGTGACGCGTTTTGTACAGCAGCTTGCGTCCGCGTACAATACCTACGGCGACCCGCGCAAATTCAAGACCTCGATGGGGGATAAGATCACGGTGAGCGGCGGTGATTACGGCTGGGTGATCGACAAGGATAAGGAAAAAGAGCAGCTCTACGCGGATCTTGCGCAGGGCGGTCATATTGAGCGGGAGCCGGTCTATTCCCAGACCGCGAAAAAATACGGTGCGAATGACATCGGCTCGACGTATGTAGAGATCGATTACACGAATCAGCACCTCTGGTATTACAAAAAGGGTGAGCTGATCTTAGAAACAGACATTGTATCGGGAAATCTCGGTCGGAACAACGGCTCGCCCGACGGTGTGTTCAAGATCGTGTATAAGCAGCGGGATGCGACGCTGGTGGGAGAGGGCTATTCCTCACCGGTCAGCTATTTCATGCCGTTTGCATACAATGTCGGCATTCACGATGCATCATGGCGCAGCAGGTTTGGTGATCAGATCTATCTGACCTCCGGCTCGCACGGCTGTATCAATGTGCCGCCGGAGGTTGCGGAGGAGCTTTACGGTGTGCTGGAGATCGGGACACCGGTCGTGACGTACTACCGCGACAAGGTCTATCTGACCTCGGAGAATGCCAAGATCTCCAATGCGCGTTCCTACATCAGCGAGGAGGATTATAAGGAGCTGAAAAAGAAGGATCCGACTGCCGTAAACCCGAAGCCTTCGCGATGAGCGACTTTTTTTAATAATTTGCGGATAACGGTTCACTTTTTTCCAATGTATCCGATATAAACACCAGATGAAGCTTGATCCAATGAAAAACGATCATGCAGGAAAGGAGATCGGCGATGAAGGTAACCGGAATCAATACGGCAAAGATGGCGGGCGTTCTGGCTGAATATGCATCGGGCACGACGCAGGGCAGTAAGGACAGCGGATCGGTGGAAAGTCTGCTCTCTGCCAATATGACGGCAAATAATTCCGTGACGGCGATGCTGTCCGGCAAGCTGGATAATAAAGCGGACTATCAGAAGGCGCTGAAAGCGCTGGATCAGTCCAATGAGCTTCTGAACGCACTTTCAGACGGTAAAAAGAGTGTGTTCATCAAGGCAAAGGATGAAACGCTGACTGAGGAGGAGCAGGAAGCCATGCGTACCTCCGCAGCCGGAGATGTGGCAGAGCTTATCAGCAGCTACAATGTGACGGTAAAAAGTCTCACCGAGGCAGGCGGCAAGGCGAACAAGGGCTTTTTGCAGGAGCTTGACCGTGTGATCGGAGCACATAAAAAGGAATTGCAGGAGCTTGGTCTGACACCGCAGGCAGACGGTACGATCGGTCTGGATGCAGAAAAGCTCGCGGACGCAGATATGGATGCGTTGGAGCAGTTGTTCGGCGCGGATGCGTCATTCGCAAAGGAGCTGTCCGGACAGTTGGAGCAGATCGCGGATGAAACGGCGACGACGGTAGACCTGCTGCAGATCTACAGCTCCGCATACAGCAACAGCGGAAGCTACAGCCAGTATAAATATATGGAAGCCATCTATGACCTGAAAGCATAAAAATTATGATAGAGATCATATAACGATAAAAAAGATCCCAGACGGATGTCGGGGATCTTTTTTTGTATCCGTTTTCTTAGAATAAACCGGTGATCTTTCCGTCTGCGTCAACGTCGATGCCGTAGGCAGCGGGAGTCTTGCCAAGACCGGGCATGGTCATGATCGCTCCGGTGATGGCTACGACGAAGCCTGCACCGGCGTTCACATAGACATCACGCACATTGATGGTAAAGTCGGTCGGACGGCCGAGCTTTTTCTGATCGTCGGAGAGAGAATACTGGGTCTTTGCGATACATACCGGCAGATTTCCAAAGCCAAGCTCTGCGAGCTGCTTTAAGGTGCGTGCGGCAGCCGGAGAATAGGTCACACCGTCTGCGCCGTAGATCTCCTTTGCGATCGTCTCGATCTTTTCCTCCAAGGGAAGCTCGTCTGCATAGAGCGGCTTGAAATGGGATTCCTTGGTCTCCAGCGTTTCCAGCACCTTATTTGCCAGTGCAACGCCGCCCTCGGCACCCTTTTCCCATACCTCGGATAAGGCAAATTCACAGCCGCGCTCCTCACAGAAATTGCGGATGTATTCGTATTCTGCCTCGGTATCCGTGACGAAGGAATTTAAGGTCACGATGATCGGAACGTTGTACTTCTGCAGGTTTTCAATATGTTTTTCCAGATTGCAGATGCCCTTTTTCAGCGCATCCAGATTTTCTGCTGCGAGGTCAGCCTTTGCCACGCCGCCATTGTATTTCAAGGCGCGGACGGTCGCAACGAGTACGACTGCATCCGGCTTTAAGCCAGCCATGCGGCATTTGATGTCAAAGAACTTTTCTGCGCCCAGATCTGCACCGAAGCCCGCCTCCGTGATGGTGATGTCGGCGAGCTTTAAGGCTGCCTTGGTCGCACGGACGCTGTTGCAGCCGTGCGCGATGTTGGCGAACGGTCCGCCGTGCACGATGGCACCGGTGTGGGTCAGCGTCTGGATCAGGTTCGGCTTGATCGCATCCTTTAATAATGCAGCCATTGCACCGACTGCCTGCAACTGACCGGCGGTCACGGGCTTGCCGTCATAATCGTAAGCGACGATGATGTTTGACAGACGGCGCTTCAGATCCTCCATATCCTCAGCCAGACAGAGGATCGCCATGATCTCTGTGGCAACGGTGATGACAAAATGATCCTCGCGTACAAAGCCGTCTGCCTTGGCTCCGAGACCGACCACGATATTGCGGAGTGCGCGGTCGTTCATGTCCAGACAACGCTTCCATACGATCTGACGCGTGTCGATGTTCAATTCATTTCCTTGCTGGATGTGGTCGTCGAGCGGGGCAGCGAGCAGGTTGTTCGCGGACGTG
>CAZERX010000112.1:0-6550 GCA_964515045.1 uncultured Eubacterium sp. | reverse complement strand
CAGTGACTTGTCGCCAGTTTCCTAACTTGACATTCGCTCCACGGAAAACCTGCCACAACGGGCAGCAACCTCACGCTTCACAGCTATCATGCCACAGCAATTAACAATATACATGGTTTTTTTCGATTATGCAAGAGGAAATCGAAAGTAAGATTGTATTTTTTTGTGTACAATTTGTGGAACTTGCACGATACTGCAAATGCCACATCGAATAGCCAAGTAAAAATATTTTTTCTTGCGAAATGCTATGGCACGCTGCGCATAATATGTAATATATATACTACACATATTTTTATATTTGACGTGTGCGTTTCTTCTATATATAATGGGGATATTAAAAGCACAAAAAGAAAGGACACCGATCTATGTGGATTGCAGATAAATGGAACGATTATGAGGTCATAGATACGAGCCGCGGAGAAAAGCTGGAGCGCTGGGGGAGCTACATCCTGCGCCGCCCCGATCCGCAGGTCATCTGGAGCACGCCGCAGGACAAGCGCTGGAAAAAAATAAACGGACACTACCACCGCAGCGCCAAGGGCGGCGGTAGCTGGGAGTTTTTCGATCTGCCGGAGCAGTGGACGATCGGATATCCGTTAGCCGGACATCCGCTGACCTTCAATCTGAAGCCGTTCAGCTTCAAGCATACCGGACTTTTTCCCGAACAGGCGGCAAACTGGGACTGGTTTTCTGAAAAGATCCGCACTGCAGGACGACCCATCCGCGTGCTGAACCTTTTCGCCTATACCGGCGGTGCGACCTGTGCCGCTGCCGCTGCCGGAGCCTCAGTCACACATGTGGACGCTTCTAAGGGCATGGTCACATGGGCAAAGGAAAACGCGGCAAGCTCCGGTCTGTCGGAGGCACCCATCCGCTGGATCGTCGATGACTGCGTAAAATTCGTGGAACGCGAGCTTCGACGCGGCAAGACCTACGATGCGATCATCATGGATCCGCCGTCCTACGGCAGAGGGCCAAAGGGCGAGATCTGGAAAATTGAGGAAAAGATCCACGCGCTCATCGGTCTGTGCGCCAAGCTCCTCTCGGACGAGCCGCTCTTTTTCCTCATCAACAGCTATACCACCGGTCTGCAGCCCGCCGTGCTCTCCTATATGCTCTCACTGGAGCTGCGGGCGTACAACGGCACCGTGGATGCACAGGAGATCGGTCTGCCGGTCAGCAGCAACGGACTCGTGCTGCCGTGCGGAGCGAGCGGTCGCTGGGAGAGCCGCTAAAAGGATCCACAAGGCTTTTTGCAGGACGCAAAAAGCCTTTTTTATTTTTTTCAGAATGACTCCGAACCTTTTCCGCGCTCATTACAATATATGGGTGTAGGACAAAGATGTACATCAAATACCTTACAAAGAAAGAGCGTAAAAGGAACATTATGACCATTCAGGAACTGGAAACATTCATTGGCGCACACGGCAGGAGCATTTACGCCTTTTGCCGCAGGCTGTGCCAAAATACCGAGCAGGCGGAGGAGCTGTATCAGGATGTGTGGCTGAAGGCGATGCAGGAGCTTCCCGACATCGAGAGCACCGGAAATGTCAAAAGCTACCTGCTGTCACTCGCGATCGGCATGTGGCAGAACCGGCGGCGAAAGGCAGCATGGCGCAACCGGATCGCACCGAAAAAGGAGCTGACCGACGAGACCGATGCCGCGGATCAGACACCGGATGCACTGACCGGCATACTGGCAGATGAGCGAAAACGCGCCGTATTAGCCGCCGTCAGACGTTTGGACGATATTTATCGCATCCCGATCCTTCTATATTATATGGAAGAAATGCAGATCAACGAGATCGCAGCCGCCCTGCACATACCGGCAGGCACAGTCAAACGCCGGCTCTTTACAGCCAGAGCGCGCCTGAAAAAAGAATTGGAGGAATACATTTATGATGTCTGAAAAAAAAGAACAGGATCGATTAAATGAGCTTTTGCGTGAAGCGTTGCAGGATGAAGCATTCACGCCCTCCCCCGCGCTGAACCGACAGCTCCTGAGCAAAGCGGAAATGGAGGAAAATCACATGAAAAAAAGAGCAAATACCAGACTGCCGCGTGCGGCAGCCGCAGCGATCGCATGCTGTATCGTACTGGGCGGTACGGGAACGGCGATCGCCGCACACAGATATCTCACTGCCGGTGAGATATCAGATCACGTATCAGATAACAGCCGTCTGGCAGACGCATTCGAGAGCATCCGCGCCATCGCCGTGAACGAAACCCAGCGCTCCGGCGAATATGCATTCACACTGTTCGGACTGGTGAGCGGCAGCGACCTCGCGCCGTATGTCCCCGACGAGCAGGCTGACAGCCTTTCTGAAAAAAGAACCTATGCCGCTGTAGCGATCGAACGACTTGACGGCGGTGCCATGCCGGAGAATTCGTTCTGCGTTTCTCCGCTGATCGGCGGCGTGGACTTCATGACCGCAAATAACGGAACGATGGACACCTCTCTCATCTGGTTTACGCAGGACGACGTGACCTATGAGCTGATGGCGTGCGACGATCTGGAGATTTTTGCAGACCGCGGTGTATGGCTGTCCGTTGTCGATCAGTTCGGCGCAGAAACGCGGGCATATGAAATGGATGCTTCGACCGGCGCTTACAGCAAAAAAGCAGACTACGACGGAATTGCTGCCCTCTTTAAGCTGCCGCTCGATCCGGCAAAGGCTGACCAGAATGCCGCAGACACCTACCTCGCTGCGCTGACCGCGGCACAGGCTGACGATGCCGCAGACACCGAGGGAACGACCGGTGACACGGATGCAGACGGACATCCCGCATGGATCACAGACCTCGTCAGCAAGCTGGATGAAACCAATATCAACGACTACTTTACCAGACAGCCGGAGTATTCACTGACGGCAACGCCGGATGCAAACGGCTGGATCGATTTTGGATCCGTCTATATTGAGTCTGAGGATCTCACCTATACCGGAAGCTCCGGCACGATCGACCTCATGATCGAACCGGACGATGACTTTACCGTGACCGGCTTCAGCTACGGCGATGACCCCGAAAAGGATCTGCAGATCAACACGCTGACGCGAAATGCTGACGGCAGCTTCACTGAGGATCAATATAACATAAAATAAGATCTAACATCCGCTCCCATGTCAGACGCGAAAAAGAAAGCGTCGGCAGGTGCAGGATACTGATCAGCCGAAACGGCATCCGCCAGATCGCATGCAGCAGCTCGATCCGGTCGGGTGCCGGCTTGTTTTCCGGCTGATCAGATGGCTTTTCAGACGGCGCAATGATCGGCGCGGACGAACCGCCGCCGCTGCTGCTCGGCTGGCTGACCGTTACCGTAACGGTCTGACTCAGCAGATAGCCGTCACAGTCCGCCTCACACTTTACCTCATACGCGCCCACTGCTTTTCCTTCGGGGAAATGAAACGCAGCTCCGGTCGCTGTCTCCGGCTCGCCAAAATCGCTGTCCGATCTGTTTTTCACATACCACTGATAGTTCACAGGCTCAACGCCGTCTGTTCCCTGCACCTTGGCATTGATCACCGCCGTCGCCTCAGCCTTGTAGCCGGTGGTCAGACCGGAGCTTGCCGGTGTGAGTGAAAGGAGCGGGTGTCTGACCGTGACATTTTTGATACTTGTTGCACCTGCGTTGTGCGTGCCGTCATACCATTCGCTGTCATCACCCTTGAAAATATAACCCTCCTGCAAAAGCTCGCTGATCTCAACGCCCCCTGCTGTGCTTAACCACACAACCTTGCCGCCGCCCGCACTGTCCGTTACGATGATGGGAGTTATGGTCACACGCAGCCTGTCAAGTATCTTTCCGTTCAGGTCAAGGATACAGCTCTTAGACGTGCAATATACAGAATATGTATCATCCGCAAGCAGCGTAACAGTATCTCCGGCTCCTGCGGCATCAATTGCGTACTCACAGTAAGTATAATAGGTCGTGGCCGCACCGCTGGTCAGACTCGCGCGCAACGCCGCATGACAGCACGGACACTTACCGTCACTATCCGGCACATCATGCGTACACAAGGCTACGCTGACATGCTCAAGATAGATTTTATTTTCCACCTCGCTCCACCGGAGCGGTGCGGCTGCGCCGATCGTCCGGAACACACAATTTTCGTAAAGCAGATCCGTGACAGACTTGCCAGACGCAGACACTATGAGCTTCTGGGTAAAGCTTCCTCCCGAAATATAATAACCTCCACTGATATTCGTAAACTCTGTGTCTCCGACAAATTCGCCGCCGGTGATATCATAAAAACCTGATATTACATAAATGCCTGCGTTCAACGCTGCATTTTCATTACTCGTTCCGCACAGCCTTCCGCCGGTGACGATCAGTTTGTGTGCATAGATACCGTAACTCTCCTCCTTGCCATCGCCGCCACGTCCGGTGACGGAACCACCATGAACGGTGACGCTTGCATCTATTCCGTAACTATATCCACCACCCCAAGGAGACCAAATGCCGCCGGTCGCATCAACCACGCCGCCATTGACTACAAGCCCCCTCGACGCGCAGATACCATTGTCATCCGTATTTTGGACGATCAGCCGTCCGGTATGCGCAGTGTCATCCGTTGCATCGGACTGTCCGTAAATGGTGAGGGTTCTGCTTAGATAATCATCATCCGTGATCCCTCCGGTGACGGTCAGCTCCGCATCATCGCAGAGAATGAGACGCACGTCGCCGGTGAATGTCACAGTTCCATCAATTTTGACATCCGGATCCTCGACCACATACCAGCCGGCTTCCCATGTAACGGCAACGGCGCTGTTGGTGACGACGGTATAGGGTGTGTCCTTGGTTATCGTTTTGGTGTCCATTTCTCCGGTTTTCTCGTTATAGTCGAGATAGCTCACACTGCCGTCAGCGTCAATACCCAGCAGGCTGATCCCATACTCGTCACCGTCTGCGTCACTCTGACCGGCAGGCGCACCGTCCGCCGTCGGAGCTTCCGGCACTTCGATCGCTGCGGGTGTCGCAGGCGTAGTTGGTATCTCCGGTGCGGTCGGGGCTTTCGGTGTTTCCGACACAGTCGGTGTCTCCGGTGCGGTTGGGGCTGTCGGTGCCGCGGGAGCTTTCGATGCTTCTGCCGTGGCGGGTGTTTCTGCCGTGGTCGGGACTTCCGGCGCATTCGGCTCTCCTGTCTCTGCCAGCGCCGCGCTTGGCATCATCCCTGCCAGCAGACAACCTGTCAGCACGCAGCAGAGCAGCTTTTTCGCATGTTTCGCGTGATTCATGTTCTTGGTTGTTCTCATTCTTTTTGAACTCATCTTCTTTCCTCCTTACCTATTTTGTATGTTTTCATTGATATCGTTTCCGTTCATATTTTGATCAACCGTTCTTACGTTCTTTTTCCCGGTTCTGTTCGTTTCTTGTTTCTTGCATCTGCATCCATGTTCCTCCTGTCCTTATTCCTCCAATTCTGCCAATCTGTGACATCAGACTGCGCAGGAGAGCATCTTTACGGAAACTTTTTCGCACTGGATCTTTCAATGAAATTTCTGATCGCGGCAGAATCCCGTGAGCGAGCTTCTCCGCCTGCGGTGGGTCTCATCAGCAGCAGACTTCCCATCCGCCGCAGTGCGATCCCACGCAAAAAACGCGCAGCGCCCACGGAAAAACCGTGAACGCAGCGCGTTCGATCAAACGAAAAATGAGATCCAAAATAAAGGCAGACTCAAATGTCGTCTGTCTGTCTGTCTGTCTGTCTGTCTGTCTGTCAAATTATCCCTATAGGAAACCATTTTGTCAACAAAATCGCATAAACTGTACCCCATAAACCAGACACACTCCTTTCCAAATTTCCCACTTTTCGGACACACGCAGGCATCACCTAACATGCTGCTTTTGGCATGTATTCTCAACTGCTTCAACGATTGTAGCAAACTGCGGACGAAAATGCAAGCACTTTTTGCAAAAAATCTGCCCGACAGAGAAAATCTGTCAGGCAGAGTCGGTCGCTTGACTGCGTCAGTTACAGGTTACATGATCATTTGTTGTTGGCTAATTGTGCTTCTAGTTCTTTGATACGTGCGACATAGCTTTGCAGATCCTTCTGCTGTTCAGCTATGACCATTTCTTTTTCCGTGAGAGCTGCCTTTTGTCCGGCGATCACGCTCTCTTTGTCTGCAAGAGCATTGTCCTTGGCTTCGAGTGCTTCCTTCTGATCGGCATTCTCCTGCTCCAGTTGCTCTAACTTCTGCTTCACGAAGTTCTCGTGGCGGATGTATTCCTCTCTGGCGCGACACTGCTGGCGTATGATATCATCCGCATTCATTTCGTACATCGCCGCTGCTGCTTCACTCAAAAACTCATTTTCCCATATGCCTGCCATGTGAATTTCCTCCCATGTCGTTGATTTGAACAGCCTCGCCCACCGGTCGATCCCATATTTCCGATCCTCCTCCGTGGCGAGCTTGTCTTGGTTCAATTCTAGCACAAGCAATCGCAGCTTTCCACTGTAAATACGATGATTTTTCACATTCATCATCCGGTATTCCGCATAAAACTCCGGCTCGTCCGGAAACAATGAATAGTCCAATATCCCAATCT
>CAZERX010000111.1:0-6701 GCA_964515045.1 uncultured Eubacterium sp. | reverse complement strand
GGTTGATGAAGCTGATCTCAATACCGGTCTGCTCCTTTAATTCCACCACAAGCTGGAACAGTGTACGCGCCAGCGCGGGATAATAGTCATTCGTCACGGTATTGCTGACAAGGAAGGAATGCAGTCCGAAGCGCTTTGCGCCCTTGTCACGCAGCAACTGATAGCCCTCAAATAACTGTGCCTTTGTCAGACCGTATTTTGCATCACCGGGGTTATCCATGATGCCGTTGCTGATCTCATACACACCGCCCGGATTGTAACGCAGGCTGATGGTTTCCGGAATATGTCCGATCGTCTGCTCCAAAAACGCAATATGCGTAAAATCATCGAGGTTGATGATCGCACCCAGCTCGTCCGCCTTTACAAATTCCTCTGCCGGCACATCGTTCGCGGAAAACATGATATCCTCACCGCGGATGTCACATGCATCGGAAAGCACCAGCTCTGCCATAGAGGAGCAGTCACAGCCGCAGCCGTATTCGTGCAGGATTTTCAGCAGATACGGATTCGGTGTTGCCTTGACCGCAAAATACTCCTTATAGCCCTTATTCCATGCAAAAGCATCCTTCACTGCCTGCGCATTCGCGCGGATGCCCTTTTCGTCATATAAATGGAACGGTGTCGGATACTCCTTTACGATCGCATCCAACTGTTCCTTCGTTACAAACGGTTCTTTTCTCATGGTTCCTTCCTCTTTCCCTTTTTCTTTTTATCCTTATTATTTGACCGGAGCTGCAAAGTATGCTTCGATACCATCCGCAAGCCCCTGTACCATCTGCTTTTGCCCTGCCGCTGATGACAGATAGCGATCCTCTGTCGCATTGGTCATAAACCCAAGCTCGATCAGCGTCGTCGGGATCGTGCTCCAGTTGGTTCCGGTCAGATCATCGCGATAAGAAATGCCGCGGTTTCTGAGACCGGTTTTCCCGCAATATGCCGTAAGCACCTTTTCTGACAGTGCTTTACTCTTTTTATAAAGTCTGCTGATATACGGATTGTCTGCGGACGGACAGAGCGCCGTCGCACCACGCGCAGAGGCTGCGGCACCGTCCGCGTGGATGCGCACGCAGATGTCCGCTCCGCTCTCATTGAGCAGCAGCGCCCGCTCCTTATTGGACAGGTTTACGTCATTTTTCGTGCGCGTCATCACAACCTCGTAGCCGCGATCCAGCAGCTCCTTTTTCAGCTTTTTTGCGACCTCAAGCGTCAACTGATACTCTGCCTTTCCGGTCGCAGTGCCCCTTGTGCCTCCCGCTACCTTCGCCTTGTACACCGATGAACCGGGACCATTCGGCTCCGTACTGCTGTCTCCGCGCTTCTGATGTCCTGCATCAATGCCAACGACCTTTTTTCCCTTCACCCGCAGCAGCACGGAAACCTTCTCCGTACCGATGCGCGCATAGATATGCGTCCTTCCGGCGCGCTTCGCACGCACCGTTCCGTTCTGACTGACCGATGCGATCTTTTCATTTCCCACAGACCATGTGACCGGCTGTGTGCGGTTGACCCGAAACTGATAGGTTTTCCCTGCGGTTAGCGTTTTGACCGAGCGCGTAAATGTAAGCCGCGTCTGCTGCTGTGTCACTCCTGCCTGCACCGGCAGCACGTTCACGATAAAAAGGCAGCAAAGCAGGCAGAACAGCCGCCGGAGCTGCTTATGAACCGATGATCTCATAGTTTCTCTCCCAACAACATCCTTTTCAGACTGCAACATGCAGCACATTCAATAGCAGCAGCCATGCCAGTCCATAATAAGTCACGACAGCCACCAGATCGTTGACCGTAGAGATCAACGGGCCGGATGCAACTGCCGGATCGATCTTGATCTTGTTAAAAAACAACGGTATGACCGTTCCGGTCATGCTGGAGATCGTCATTGCGACCAACAGCGCCAGACCGATACAGCCGGAGATTGGAAATGCGGTCATCGCTGCCTGTCCCTTGGCAAGCATCAGGTAGCAGCCGATAAAAACGAACGCGATCCCGCCAAGCAGCAGTCCGTTCGACATACCGATGCGCATCTCCTTCCAGATGAGCGCGAGCTTCTGATTACCCTCCAGATTTTCATCTGTCAGCACACGGAGCGTCACCGCCAGCGACTGTGTACCGACATTACCGGACATGCCGAGCGTCAGCGACTGAAATGTTACGATCAGCGTCAGCTCCGACATGACATGCTCAAAAAGTCCCGTGATCGCCGATACACCGAGTCCCATCACAAAAAGGACGATCAGCCACGGCACACGCTTCCGCATTGACTGCAGCAGGGATTCGTTCAGATCCTCCTCCGCAGTCAGACCAGCGAACATCGCGTAGTCCTCTCCCATCTCCTCATCGACCATCTCGATGATGTCATGGGCGGTCACAACGCCGATCACACGGTTATCATTATCCAGAACCGGTATCGTATCCTCGGAATAATCCTTTAATTCCTCGATACAGTCACTGATGTCCTCCTTTGCATACACATACGGGAAGGAGGTCACGATCAGATTTTCCAGCTCCTCATGCTCACGCGCGATGATCAGGTCATTCAGACTCAGCGCGCCATAAAACGTACCGTTTTTATTCACCACATACATCGTGGATATATTGTCATGGTCTGCCGCCTGCTCCACCAGTGATTTCATCGCCTCGCGGATGGACAGATCCCTGCTGATCAGAATGAAATTGGTAGACATATAGCTGCCGATCTCGTCCTCGTCGTAGGACGAAATACGCTCGACATCCTTTTTTGTCTCGATGTCAAGCAGCGCCTCTACCTGCCGCTGCTCGGCTTCGTCCAGCTCGTCCAAAATGTCGCTGATCTCGTCCGCATCCATGGATGCCATGATCTCAGCCAGCTTTTCGGGCGCGATCTCCTGCATATAGCCCTTGATCTCATCTTCCTCAACATAAGAAAAGACCTCAGAAATACGCTCCGCTCCGAGCAGCATAAAAAGGCGCTTGCGCGCGTCCTTATCCAGCCGCTGCAAAAGCGACGCGATATCATTTTCATGGTAATCATCCAACTGCTCACGCAGCTCCGAAGGCTTCGCGTCCGAATCGAGGATCGCCAGAAGCTCCGCCTCATAGTCCGGTCGTTCGGGAATGAATAATTCTTCTTCCACTGTGAACCTCCTTTCCTTCGTCTATCATTCGTACATCCGAAAAAAAGGGCACAAGGATCAACAATCCGCCTTTTGTCTGTATACGATCTTATTTTTTCCGGTCCGTTTGCCCTCGTAAAGACGGTTATCCGCCTCCTTGATCAGCTCCTCCAGATCCGTTCCGTCAGCCGCATCTGCCACACCGATCGTGACATGATAGCTGATCTCCCGACTTCCGACCGGAATGGACGCGCGTCTGATCTCACGCTGCAGCCCCTCAACGATATCCATAAATGCCTGCTTTGTACCGTCTCCGATCAGCACAAATTCCTCTCCGCCCCATCGGATCGCATGAAGCTGCGGCAACTGCCGCACCGCGATCGCAAGCTGCATGGAAAGATCCTTTAACACATCATCGCCGATATCATGTCCGTAGGTGTCATTGATCCGCTTGAAATCGTCAATATCAAGCAATGCCACCCATGTATCCTTCGTATAATGAAGGCTGGACAAAAGGGTACGGTTATTCATGCCGGTGAGCACGTCGTGCGTCGCCTGATACACCATCTTTTTCTCAAAATCGGATACGATCCGCCAAAAAAGAAATACATAGCAGACAACCAGAAACATCACCGCGATCGGGTTTGCCAGCGCTCCCACGCGTATCAGTCCGGCATCGCAGACATAGAGCGGCTCATGCGTGCGCACATACATATAGGGGAACGCGAGTCCGCAGATCGCAAATGCCACCAGTCCGCTCGTTTTTACGATATTATTATTGATATAATTTTCAAACATGATGAAAATCAGGATCCCATAGATATAATGCTGGAACTCAAATTCCTTACCAACCGTGATCAGCGCGAGCGCCACATGGAGCGTCAGCTCCGTGATCATCAGCGACAGCAGCACCGACAGCTTGCGCAGGTTCGTATTCACCCTC
Source organism: uncultured Eubacterium sp. (assembly GCA_964515045.1). Classification (GTDB taxonomy): domain Bacteria; phylum Bacillota; class Clostridia; order Lachnospirales; family Lachnospiraceae; genus W0P33-017. Next base: position 2,669 of record CAZERX010000111.1, on the reverse strand, counting down.
GGAAAAACAAACAGGGCGATCACGTAAAAAATAAAACTGAACAGCTCGTAACAGCTCAGCAACCATGCACGTTCATAATGAAAGATCACAAAAAAGACCAGATGCGCCACACAAAAGATCAGCGATGTGATGCTCACAAATTTATACACCCGCGGAACGATCGTCGCCCGCAATCCATTCTCGTACAAGATGTCACCCCTTACTCAGTTCTGACATACCATATCATGTGCCTTATTTCATTACAACACTGCTGCAAACGATTGTCAAGAGTCGTCATAAAAAAAGTGTGCGCCAGATACTGTTTTTTCTCTGACACACACCTTCACTTCGATCATCGGATCACCCGATCACACACCTTTTATTTGCAGGCTTTCGGAATGCTGAACTTCGTCGCCTTGTTGAACTTGCTGTAGCTCATGGTCGTCACCAGCTTAGAATAGACATCATCCGTCAGCTCCTCACCCATTGATTCATACAACTGTTGCATAAAACCGTTCATAAATGCAGTCATATCTGTCTTCATTTTGACCGGATAATAGGTTTTCTTGTCGATCCAGATGGTCACGGTAACGGGTTTCAGCGATGACAGATCCATCTCACCGTCCGTGAGTCCGGTGCCCTCCAGCGCTTTCTGTAACGTATCCATATCCATCTGTGCAGAGATCTGTACGGTATTTACCTTATTGACCTTCACGTTTTTCTTTACGATCTTCGCATTCGTGTATGTTTTGACACCAAGATCTGTTCCCAGTGCATCAGACAGACTGCCGGTCACCTTTGCTTTATCATAGGTCTTGCCATTATCCGTAGATGTATACATATATACATTACCCTTGGCTGTCTGCTTCGCATACATGATGGTCTTTAATTTGCTCTCCATATCACCGGTTACCTTCATGGTAGACACCGTCTTGATCTTCACCGGATCCGTGAAAACGATCTGATTCGTCACCGTCTTTGTGTTGACGGTCTGACCGTCCGCAAACGTATTGACCACTGAGGTCGACTTTGCTTCGTAGGACTTGGCTTTCTCTGTCGCCTTCTCCATCTTGGTCAGATACTGCTTCGCGGTCAGTGACTTTGCCTCTGCGGGTGTCACATTCGCAAATGTGGTCATTGCCATTGCTGCCATCAAAACTGCGGCAAGCATGCGTTTCTTCAGATTTTTCATAGTTTCCTCCTTCTTTGTGGTGCTTTACGCACGTTCACTGTCGCTACCTATCATAGCACTTCTCCCAATAAAATGCAATCCTGAGTTTTAACTTACGAACACGCAAAAAAACCCTTGATCACTTTCAAGGGTTTTCAAAGCTGCCGACGGGAATCGGACCCGTGACCTCCGCACTACCAATGCGACGCTCTACCGCCTGAGCCACGGCAGCTTGTTGAAGCACTCAACAAAAGCTATTGTACTCTATCTCCGAGTGCTTGTCAACAGTTTTTTATCTCTTTTTTGCCTTTTTGTTTATTTTTTGTCAGATCCCGCACTGCGGCTACTCCGACGGCTTCAGATACACTGCCATCCGATTCGTATTGCCGAAGTTCCGGTATGCGATATATGCATCACTGACCGTTTCCTCCTGCGTTTTTTCTGCCATGTCCTGCGATGCGGCATCTGCCGCCCGCTCCTGCAGGCGCTCCGTCAGCCGTTCCAAAAACAGCCGCAGGAAATCCTCGTAGTCCTCCTCGGTGAAAAGCTGCTTTAAGGCATCCGTCAGTGTCAGCTCCTCTGCCGGTGCATCCGAGCTGACCACAGACCATTCCTGCGGGATCTCCACGCCGCCGTCCTGCAGATAGCCAAGGATCTTTGCCACGTAGTTCTGTGTTTCCTCAAACGGCGGGATGCCGCCGTATTTTGCCACATTGCCGCTGCCGGCATTGTATGCAGCGAGCGCATACGATACATTTCCGTCGTACTGCTCCAATAAGGACGCGATGTACTTTGCACCGCCCATGATGTTCTGCTCCGGATCATATGCATCGGTCACGCCAAGGCTTTTTGCCGTTGCCGGCATGAGCTGCATCACGCCCATCGCTCCGGCTTTGCTCGTCGCATTCGGATTAAAATTCGACTCCGCCTTTGCCATCGCTTTCAGAAGCTCAACATCCACCCCATAGGTATCTGCCGCTTTTTCAAAAATGGCATCCATCGACACGGTCTTTCCGACCTCATTTTGCAGGACACCGGAAAAATCCGTCGCACGATCCACGGTTTCCGTCGTATCGACCGCCGTTGTGGTCACGCCATTCGCATTCGTTACCGCCGTCAGTTTCATAGGCTCCTCCTAAACGTTGATCTCCGCCGTCATACCGAGCAGATCACTGTTTTTATCCAAGATCGGCTGTATGACGTTCTGTAAAAACTGCTCTACCTGATACTGCGCACGTCCGGTATACTTGGCAGGATCCATATTCTCCTGCAGCTCCTCCAAGGTCAGTCCGAAGGATTCATCCGCTGCGATCAGCTCCAACAGATCATTTTCCTTACCCTCAACCTTGACATGTCTGCCTGCCTCCATGGAAAGCTGACGGATCCTCTCATGCAGCTCCTGACGGTCTCCGCCCTTTTTCACTGCATCCATCATGATATTCTCCGTCGCCATGAACGGCAGCTCACTCATCAGACGCTTAGTAATAACCTTGTCATATACGACCAGTCCGTCCACGAC
>CAZERX010000110.1:0-6726 GCA_964515045.1 uncultured Eubacterium sp. | reverse complement strand
CGATTATGTTTCTCAGTGTCGTCGCCGTCAGATTTTCAATCGCCATGATCGGATTTTCCACTCCGTATGCGAACAGCTTGGGGTCGGTGATCTGGAAATACACCACGGTGTCGATCTGCATCGTTACGTTATCCTTCGTGATCACCGGCTGCGGCGGGAAATCCACCACCTGCTCCTTTAAGTTCACGCGCTTTGCCACACGGTCAATAAACGGCACCTTGAAATGCAGTCCGACGCTCCATGTATCCAGATAGCCGCCCAGACGCTCCACAACGACTGCGTGTGCCTGCGGCACGATCTTGATACAGGAAACAACGATCAGCAATGCAAGGATCAGTAAGATCAAAATCGCAATTATCGGTCCCATAACTCTTTCCCTCCTAATGTGTATAAACTCATAAACGCATTATAGCAAACAAAAAAGAGAAAAACAACCGTCAATGATCGTTTTTCTCCGTTTATCAAATGTGTTTTATAAACTTTTATCAAAAGAATACGTGATTGCCGATCACAAGTCCGGCTCTGCCGTTCGCACGGTGGAAGCTGAGCTTTCCTCCGGTCGGATCTGCTCCGGCGAGCGCCTCTGCTGCCGCCTGCTTGCAGGAGCTTGAGATCGAGCCGGACAATGCGCGCGCCAGTGAACCGTTGCTCGCCGGTCCGAACTGTCCTCTCTGATAGATCACACCGGAGATCGTGTTCGGATAACGTCCGCTCCGCACGCGGTTCAGTACGACTGCTCCAACTGCGACCTTGCCCTCGTAGCACTCACTGCCCGCCTCACACTGGATAATGGCTGCCAGAAGCAGGGTATCATCCACGGATGCGTTCGTCGCCTCATGCTGTGCGGCTGTTGACTGCTGTGCCTTTTCCTTCTGTGCGGCAAGCTCCTCCTCGATGGACACGGCATCGGTCGTTCCGAGCTTCACATCGACATACTCCTCAGAAACATAGCCGTTTCCTGCCTTGACACTGACGGCAACCCAGCCGTCGTTCTTTTTGGCATCCTTGTCGTATAACAGCTTATCACCCTTATCTGCAACACTGAGCACGCTCGCGTCCTCGTCAGCCTTGCTGCGGATGCGCAGACCGTCGGTCTGTACATATGCGTACTTTTTGCAGACCTTTTTTGCATTCTTATATGCGTCAGAGCCGAACAGCAGGTAGCTGGTCTTGACATAGCCCTTGACATCACCGGATTTGATCTTGGTCCAATCCTTTCCCTCTTTCACAACCTTTGCGACCGAAGTCGGATAGAGCTTTCCGAGGATCTTGGCATCTGCATCGGCTTTCTCACGGATGCAGAGGAAATCATCTACCTTCGCCATGACCTTATCCTGCCATTCCTGCTCGGTCTTTGACATCTGATCGTCCTTTTCGGACTGTGCGGAAGCCTCGCTCTTGGATGCAACGGTCACAACCTGCGTCTCCGTCTTTTCTATTGCCACCTGACTAAGCTCCGCGGCATCCAGCACACGGTTCTCTGTTTCCTCAAGGCTTGCTACGATACCTGCCTTTGCGTGATTTCCTGCTTTGACAACTGTTGCAGAAGTATCTGTTGTAGGAATTTCCGCGAATACTGCTCCGCATACGAGAGCCACTGCGCTGATCGCCAGCACGATGCTTTCCGTAATTTTCTGATTCCAGTTCATAAATAACCTCCGTTACAGACATGCGTCTTTTTTATCGAAAATAAATTCTTTTCTAATATTTTACACCTTTGTATTTATTTTTATGCTGATTTGTTAAAAATTGTTAAAAATGTTACAAAGATGTTACGACGCATTATAACAGAGCTTCACATTTTTGTCAACTGTTCCGCCGATACAAAAAATCAGGCGGATCTTTTCTGCCCTCCCGTCCTTTCTGTTCTTTTCTCGTATTTGTGCAACGTACCTTTCGATCACGGATAGATCTCTGACAATACCGCGTCAAACACCTGCGCATCCTGCTGTTTTTTCATCCGTTTCTGCTGCTCCAGTGTCTTTCGCATATCCTCCTCCTGCCTTGATATAAAAGGCTCTGCCGCATCCTCGGCATCCGGCTCCTCCGGATTTTCGAGCACCGCCCGAAGATACCCGCCCAGCTTGTCCGTCAGATAGGACAACTGCCGGTTCAGCCGGTTCATTTTTGCCAGTTGTAGCACGCATACGATCACAAGTATCAGCATACCTGCGAGCAACAGCATGTCCTTTTCCGTGTCAAAAAAATGTGTGATCTGTTCCACCATACTCATTCCTCCCTTTGCAGACTGACTGCGTTTCTTCTATATAAATAATAGCGCCCGCGCGATGGCTTTTCCAGCTTTTTTCGCCGCATGTTTCGACACTTTCCGCACGCGGCGTAAGGTTTTTTCGCTTCGCGCTTGACTTTTTTTTATCGTCGTATATGATAAGGGATAGATGCATAAATAATAAAAAACGACAACAAAGGAGGACTTTGTTCTTACCATGAAAAAAATACTGCTCACCGGCGGCGGCACTGCCGGTCATGTAACACCGAACATCGCGCTGCTTCCGCATCTTAGGGAAGCCGGTTTTGAGGCTTTTTATATAGGCTCCTACAACGGCATGGAAAAGGATCTGATCCGTGCACAGCACATTCCGTATTATGGGATCTCGTCCGGCAAGCTGCGCCGTTATTTTGATCCGAAAAACTTTTCTGACCCGTTCAAGGTCGTAAAGGGACTGGGGCAGGCAGTCCGGCTGATGCACAAGCTGAAACCGGACATCGTCTTTTCCAAGGGCGGCTTCGTGTCCGTTCCGGTCGTGCTCGCCGCAAAGCTGTGCCGCGTACCGGCGATCATCCATGAATCAGACATCACGCCGGGGCTTGCGAACAAGATCGCCATACCCGCCGCGACAAAGGTCTGCTGCAATTTTCCCGAAACCATGCAATATCTGCCGGAAAATAAGGCGGTGCTGACCGGTTCACCGATCCGCCGTGAACTGCTCTCCGGTGATCCTACGGCGGCACGCGAGCTGTGCGGCTTTGACGAAAGCCGTCCGGTACTCTTTATCATCGGCGGAAGCAGCGGCTCCGTCGTGATCAATCAGGCGGTCCGCGAGGCACTTCCCCGCCTGCTGGAACGCTATCAGGTGGCGCATATGTGTGGCAAGGGCAATCTGGAGCCGACACTCGCGCCCACGAAGGGCTATCGGCAGTTTGAATACATCGGCAGTGAGCTGAGCGACATTTTTGCAATGAGCGATCTCGTCATCTCACGCGCCGGTGCCAACTCGATCTGTGAGCTTCTGGCTCTCAAAAAACCGAATCTTTTGATCCCGCTGTCAGCAGCAGCGAGCCGCGGTGACCAGCTTCTGAATGCCGCATCCTTTGAAAAACAGGGCTTTTCCAAGGTACTTCTGGAGGAAAACCTGTCCGCTGATACGCTGATCGCAGCGGTGGATGAGCTGTACGCCGACCGCGCGCAGTACACGACTGCCATGGATCACAGCAGCCTGCCCGATTCCGTACATATGATCGTCGAGCTGATCCGGCAGACCGCAAAATAAGAAAATTTCCCATCACAATAGAATCTCGCTCGCGAGATTCTCCGCCTGCGGCGGGTCGCTTTAGCGACATGATTCTCCTGCGCCGCAGTGCGATCCTGCACGGAGTGCTTTTATGTGGTAGGGATCCTACCACATAAAAAGGAGCAGCGCCCGATGGGTTCTGCTCCTCTTTCTACCTATTATAATAGGTTTGCATTGCATATCTTACTGAACGGACAATTTTTCTGCCAGCTCATCCATTTCTGCGTCTCCGTAGCTGTGCGGTGTCCATGTGATCATCGGCTCCTCGCCCTTGTAGCGGGGGATCAGATGCAGATGATAATGGAATACGGTCTGGCCTGCCACCTCTCCGTTATTCTGCATGATATTGAAGCCGTCACAGCCGAGAACGGTCGTCATATGCGTTGCCATGCGCTTTGCGAGCTTCATCGCTTCGCCTGCCAGCTCCGCCGGAAGCTCATAAACATCTGCATAATGCGCCTTCGGCACGATCAGCGCATGTCCCTTCGATGCCGGTCCGACATCCAGTATCACCTTGAAATCCTCATCCTCGTAGAGCTTTCGCGAGGGGATCTCGCCTGCCATGATCTTACAAAAAATACAATTTTCGTCTCTCATTCCTATTCTCCTTTTGATTGATTTTCCGTGTGCTTTTGGAATAAAAACAGCTCGTCCAACTGACGGAGTGTCCTAAAATTACCCTTCGCGGACATTTCTCCGGTCATAAACGCCCGCTGGAATGTCATGCGTCCGCCGATGATCGCCTGCAAGACCTCATCATTCAGCCGGACATACACATCCGTGTTCTCCTGCTGTCCGTAATGACAGATCAGCTCGCCATCGTGCACCTGTATACTCAGCGGCTTCTTTTTTCCCTCGATCATAAAAAGATAGTTCGCTGTAATCTCCGGATCGCCCGAAAAATGTGACTCGAAGTCTATCACATACTCCATGCCCTCCTCCGGCTCCACCTGCTTCATCATGCCGCGGAAACGCTCCGCGAGCTGTTCGATGTCCTCCTTCTGCTGGCGGACGTAGCTGTCGTCTGACGCATACTGCGACAACTGCTCGCTCTCCTGCGGTGTCAGCTCCATCTGCGGTGTGCGGAGCACCGTCTGCGTCACTGCCTGACTGCTCGTCGGAAGACTTTTCATTTTCTGCGAGATCGAACGATACAGATTTTCCGCTTTTTTCTCTATGATAAGTGCATAATCCTTGTTCATCTGAAAGCTCACAAGATCCTCGACATAGCCGCACAGACCGCTGCACGGCAGCCCGCCGAGTGTCGCCCACGCACTCATCAGATTCAGCTCCGCTTCACGCTCGCCGTAGGTCGTTGACATAACGATCGGCTGCATATAGGTCTGCGCGATCCGCTCCTTGTCACCATACAGCCAGCATGAATCCAGAAACTGCTGCATATATCCGCCGATACCCATCCATTCGACCGTAGTCGCAAGGATGATACCGTCTGCCTCCTTCATCGTCTGCGGGAGGGTCGCAATGCTGCTCTTGTGCTCATAGATATTGTAGCGCTCCACATTTACGCGCAGCTCTCTGAGCACCTCCTCCATTTTATTCAATACATAGATCGTCGGGTCATCCAATACGCCCCGACCGCCGTAATAAATATTTACCTTCATCTGCTGTCACCTTTTCGTTGTTCTGTCTGTTGCATTATCTTTAGTATAGACAATCCAGCCGAAAAACTCAATGCTAACTTTGTCTGCGGTACAAAATGACACAGAGTACGAAGCCGCCCACGGCACCGCCCAGATGCGCCCATGCATCGACGCTGCCATCCGTGAAACCGTAGCTGATGTACAAAACGCACGCCAACAGCATCCGCGGCAGGCTGATCCCCTCAAAGCTGCCCTTATTCCGCAGCACGACCCACAGCAGTGCGCCGATGATCCCATAGATCGCACCCGACGCACCTGCGGATACCGCATGATCTCCGCAGAGCAGCATATGCGCGAGCGAGGTCACACTGCCCGCCAGTCCTGCAAACAGATAGATCACCGCAAACCGCCACTGACTCACCGCCCGCAGCAGCATGTCACCGAGAAAATACTGCATGAACATATTGCAGATCAGATGCTCCGCGCCAAAATGCAAAAACATCGCCGTAAACAGCCTGTACCACTCGCCGCCCAGCACATACTCCGGCACCATCGCGCCGTGCTCCATCATAAAATATGCGCTCCGCGTATCGCCGAAAATGCTCATTGCCAGCCAGATCAGGACGTTGCAGGCGATCAGTATAAGATTGATATTGATTCGTTTGGTTTGATACATTTTTCTTACTTTACCACTCAGTTGATGACCTAGTCAAAAATCCTTGTAATATCCTGAAATCGGTTTACTACACGATAAATCTCCACACAGTTATCCGCAATCTTATAAATGATCACATAGTCATTCCAAACAACATACTTACAATTTGTCCGGAAATGTACCCGTTTTGAGAGATCCGCTCCCATTTCCGGAAATAACCGTGCATTTTCAAATTTTTCATATAACTGCCCGATGACTTCTGCCGCCTTTGTCGGATTATCCTCTGCTATGAAATCACGTATTGCTTTCAGATCCGGTACAACAAGCGGGTTGATCCGTAACTCCCGCATCGATCACTCCTCCATTGCAGTCTTTAGCTCATCCAGCGTCAGCCATCCTTCCCCATCTCTGACAGCTTCTTCTGCCTCCCGCAGCTTCATCAGCAGTTTTTTCTCCGCGCGATCTCGCTCATAATCCTCAATATCCAGCACGACAAACCTTCCTCTCCCATTTTTGGTAAGAAAAACCGGCTCTCCCGCCTGACAGTTTTTTAACACCTCATTATAATTTCTCAGATCCGAAACCGGCAAAATGTTAGGCATATGCGTTCTCCTCTCTCACTGCGCGATCATCTGTATGCTACTACTATCAGTATACTCTAAATGTCATAAAATTCAACGTAAAATTTTACAGCTTCATCTGTGTACTCTGCATCAACGCAAAAAGAGGGGGAGAAAAATCTCCCCCTCGCAGCATCTGCCATTATCTTATTTAGACTTGTCTGCTGTCTTTTTTGCCGGCTTTTTGACTGTTACGGTCATTTTTACCGTCTTGGTCTTGCCGTTTTTCAGCGTAATGGTTGCTTTTACGACTACCTTTCCTGCCTTTTTCGTCTGGATCACACCGTTTTTATTGACGGTAGCGACAGACTTTTTGC
>CAZERX010000109.1:0-6758 GCA_964515045.1 uncultured Eubacterium sp. | reverse complement strand
GAGATCGAGCAGTACAAGGCGAAAAATAAGAATCTGAACCAGCAGTTGTCGCGCAAGCAGGAGCGGCTGGATGAAAACAGGGATAAGATCATCCGCGAAGCGAACGAGCAGGCGGCAGCCATCCTAAAGGAAGCAAAGGAGCTTGCCGATGCCACGATCCGCAATTTCCAGAAATACGGTTCGGCGATGCCGGACATGAAGGAGATGGAGCGGGAGCGGAGTGCGCTGCGTGAGGAGATCGGCAGACGGCAGGAGAAGGCTTCTGACAAAAAGAAAAAGCAGGCGCAGGTGAACCATCAGGCACCGAAAAAGCTGCGGATCGGCGATAAGGTTAAGGTGCTCAGCATGAATCTGACCGGAACGGTGCATACGCTGCCGGATGCGAAGGGCAACCTTTTTGTACAGATGGGTATTTTGCGTTCGCAGGTCAATGTGAGCGATCTGATACTGATCGATGAGAATGCCGATGTGAAGGCTGCAAAGAAGCGGTATGAAAAGACCGGTTCCGGCAGTATCCGGATGTCCAAGTCTGCATCCGTATCAACGGAGGTCATGCTGATCGGTCTGACGGTGGATGAAGCGATCGCAAAGCTGGATAAATATCTCGATGATGCGATCTTGGCGCATATGCCGTCCGTGCGTATCGTGCATGGAAAGGGCACCGGCGCGCTGCGGAATGCCGTTCATGCGCATTTGAAGCGGCTGTGCTATATTGATGAATACCATCTGGCAGAATTTGGCGAGGGCGATGCGGGTGTTACGATCGCGACGTTTAAGTAGGGAGGACATATGGCAGCAAAACAGAAAATACTGATCGTCGATGACGACAACAATATCGCGGAGCTGATCTCGTTATATCTGACGAAGGAATGCTTTGACACAAAGATCGTGAATGACGGCGAGGAGGCACTGCTGGCGTATCGGAGCTATAATCCGAATCTGATCCTTTTAGACCTGATGCTGCCGGGCATCGACGGTTATCAGGTGTGCCGCGAGATCCGTGCCAAGGACAACATACCGATCATCATGCTGTCGGCAAAGGGTGAGGTGTTTGACAAGGTGCTCGGCTTGGAGCTTGGGGCGGACGATTATATCATGAAGCCGTTTGACTCGAAGGAAATGGTCGCACGCGTGAAGGCAGTGCTGCGCCGGTATCAGGCGACGAAAACGGAGACTCCTGCGACAGCAGCGATCAAGGTCGTTACTTATCCCGATCTGGAGGTCAATCTGTCCAATTATTCCGTGCTGTATATGGGTGAAAACGTGGATATGCCGCCGAAGGAGCTGGAGCTTCTTTATTTTCTGGCGGCATCGCCGAATCAGGTGTTCACGCGAGAGCAGCTGCTGGATAACATCTGGGGCTATGAATATATCGGAGATACCCGAACGGTCGATGTGCACGTCAAGCGTCTGCGCGAAAAGATCAAGGATCATGCAGGCTGGGGCATCACGACCGTCTGGGGGATCGGCTACAAATTTGAGGTAAAGGAAGCGTTATGAAAAAAACACTGGGGCTGAAGCTCGCCGGCGGGATGCTTCTGTACGCGGTGCTTGGTTTTCTGCTCGTTGCCTCGCTGGTCGAGTGGATGTTTCAGCAGAAGGCGCAGAGCGTGGAAGCAACACGTCTGTATAAGGAAGCGCTCGCCATCACGTCCAATTATGCGGAGGATTATTACAGAAACCGTGTCACGCGGACGGAGCTGGATGCGCAGCTTGCGGTGCTGTCCGTCTACACGGAGAGCGAGATCTGGGTCATTGACCGGAAGGGCATCGTGCTGATCGGTATGGATGCCGATGATGCGGGCAGTGTGCCGGAGATACCGGAATTCCGGATCTCGGATTTTGGGACAAAATATTATAAAATGGGTGATTTTTACGGTTGCTTTGACGAGCAGATGCTGACCGTTTTTGCACCGATCACCGTCGATTATCAGGTGCGCGGCTATGTGATGCTGCATAAGCCGATCAGCCGGATCTACAGCGATGCGGATCATTTTCTGAACCTGTCGTATGTGGCGCTGATCACGCTCCTGATGCTCGGGATCCTGATGCTGGTTGGGTATCTTTGGAACACCTACCGGCGGATCTATGTGATGAACCGTGTGGCACATAAATATATGGAGGGCAATTTCAGCCTGACGATGGAGACCGAGGAGGAGGATGAGTTGGGCTTTTTGGCGGCATCCTTCAATTATATGGCGAATGAGCTGAATACGCTGGAGGAGGATCAGCGAAAATTTGTGTCGAACATCTCACATGATTTCCGTTCGCCGCTGACCTCCATCAAGGGTTATGTGGAAGCGATGCTGGACGGAACGATACCGGTCGAGATGCAGGAAAAATATCTGCATATCATCGTGACGGAAACCGACCGGCTGACCAAGCTGACGAGCGGCTTGATCGAGCTGAACCAGTACGGCGGTCACGGAAAAACGATCCTCGATAAGACCGAATTTGATATCAATGAGGTCATCCGACAGACGGCGGCAACCTTCGAGGGCGCGTGCAACGCCAGATACATTACGCTTGATCTGGTGCTGACCGGTGACGAGCTGATCGTGAACGCGGATCAGTCCAAGATCCAGCAGATCATATACAATCTGACCGACAATGCGATCAAATTCAGCTATGATGAATCAACGATACGGATCGAAACGCATGTCAAGAATGAGAAGGTGTTCGTGTCCGTGCGGGACAGCGGTATCGGTATTCCAAAGGATGCGATCGGAAAGATCTGGGAGCGTTTTTACAAAACGGATCTTTCGCGCGGCAAGGATAAAAAGGGCACCGGCATCGGACTTGCGATCGTGCGTGAGATCATACAGGCGCATGGAGAAAATATCAACGTGATCAGTACCGAGGGTGTCGGAACGGAATTTATTTTCACGCTGCCTTTTGTGGATGATGCGGAGGGATAAATGTATGGCAGAGGATTATCAGTTTATCAGAGAGCAGAGAAAAGAGAAGCCGGTGAACCGCAAACGGCTGTTTCACCGCACATTGGAAACCGTTTTTCTTGCAGTGGTGTTCGCGGTAGTCGGATGTCTGGTATTTGTGCTGTTAAAGCCGCGTCTGGAACAGTATTTTACACCGGAGGAGTCTCCGCAGGTATCCTTCACGGAGCCGGAGGAGCCGGAGCTTCCTGCGGTCACAGAGCCGGAGGAACCGGAGGAGCCGGATACGGTCATTATTGAAAAAAATACGCAGATGAGCCTGCCGCAGTATCAGCAGCTACAGAACCAGTTGTATGAGGTTGGTCGGGAAGCAGACAAATTCATCGTGGCAGTGACGAATGTCAAGAACGATACGGACATTTTCAATACCTCCTACGAGAGCAAGGGAATCGGTTCCGGCGTGATCATCGCGGATACCGGTGAACAACTGCTCATTTTGACAGAAAAAAAGACGATACAGGGCGCATCGTCCATCCGTGTGACCTTTACGGATGGGGAAACGGTGCGGGCAAAGCTCCAGCAGTACGACGGAAATACGGGTATCGCCGTGCTGTGTGTGGAATCAGAGGATATACCGAAGGAAACGAAGGAAAAGATCGCGGTCGCAGTGCTCGGAAGCTCAGTCAATATTGTGCAGGGGCAGATGGTGCTGGCGGTCGGAAGTCCGACCGGAACGATACGCTCGATCCTGACCGGAAATATCACGTCAAACCGGAACAGTATCTCCACGATGGACTGTAATTACACCGTTTTCACGACAGATATGGTCGGAAGCGGAACAGCGAGCGGCGTGCTGATCAATATTTCCGGTGAGATCGTCGGTTTTATTTTGCAGGATTATAATATGCAGAAGGAGCAGACAACGCTTGCGGCAGTGTCAATCTCTGATCTGAAGGGCGTGATCGAGCTTCTGTCGAATGACAAGCCGGTGCCGTATCTGGGTATGAAGATCAGTACGGTGACAGACGAGATCGCAGAGGATTACAATATGCCGAAGGGTATCTATGTGCGTGAGGTGGCGCTGGATTCGCCCGCGATGGCAGCCGGCTTCCAAAGCGGCGATGTCATTACCGAGATCAATGGAAACATTATCACGGCGGCGGAGGATTATGAGAAGCTGCTGCGATCGCTGGAGGTCGATGAGGTCATCCATATCAGCTACAAGCGGCAGGGTGCTGAGGAGTATATCACGCTGGAGAGCGATGCGCGCGTTGGCGTGCTGGAATAATTAAGAAAGAAAAAGAGGAAAAAAACATGCACTATATTGGTGAGCTGCGCGAGGGAGAGCGCATTAACGAGATCTATTTATGTAAACAGAAGCAGACAGCCATGACAAAGGCGGGAAAACCGTATGAATCACTCGTTTTGCAGGATAAAACAGGTACGCTGGATGCAAAGGTGTGGGAGCCGTCGTCACAGGGCATCGAGGACTGTGATGCGATGGATTATATCAATGTCATGGGCGATGTGACGAGCTTTCAAGGCTCCCTCCAGTTGAACGTCAAGCGGATCCGAAAGGCATCTGAGGGAGAATATGACCCGAAGGATTATCTGCCGGTGAGTGCGTATGATACGGATGAAATGTACCATGAGCTGCAGGGTTATGTAAAAAGCATCGAAAATCCGTATCTCCGCGAGCTGACCGGTGCACTGTTTCTTGAGGATGCGGACTTTGCAAAGCGCTTCAAATTCCATTCTGCCGCAAAGAGCGTGCATCACGGCTTCGTCGGAGGACTGCTGGAGCATACGCTCGGCGTGACCAGACTGTGTGACTTTTTTGCAAAGCAGTATCCGATGTTAAACCGCGATCTGCTGCTTTCTGCAGCGATGCTGCATGACATCGGAAAATTGGAGGAGCTGTCCGTATTTCCAGAAAATGATTACACGGATGAGGGTCAGTTGCTCGGTCATATCGCGATGGGAATGGAGATCGTCGGTATGCGTATCCGTGCGATCCCCGATTTCCCGCGTAAGCTGTCCAACGAGCTGAAGCACTGCATTCTGGCGCATCACGGAGAGCTGGAATACGGTTCGCCGAAGAAGCCTGCGATCGCAGAGGCTGTAGCACTGAATTTTGCAGATAATATGGATGCAAAGATGGAAACATTGAAGGAAGCGCTGGCGGGCGTGCCGGAGGGCAACACGGACTGGCAGGGCTTTAACCGGCTGTTTGAGTCCAATATCCGCAGGACCAGCATCTGAGAAAACATGCAAAAAAAGACGTATCATGGAGAAAAACATGCAGAAAAATGATCTGATCGAACTGGAGATCACAGATATGGGCGTGGGCGGTGAAGGCATCGGAAGGGCAGAAGGACTGACCTTTTTTGTAAAGGATGCCATCATCGGTGACTGCATCCGCGCACGTGTGACCAGATTAAAAAAAACATACGGCTATGCGAGAATGGAGGAGATCCTCCGTCCGTCCGCGCAGCGCTGTGAACCGCGGTGTCCGCAGCATCGGCGCTGCGGCGGCTGTCAGATACAGGCGATGGACTATTCCGCACAACTGGTGTTCAAGCAGAATAAGGTCCGCGGCAATCTCATCCGGCTGGGTGGGTTTGCGGCGGATTTTGTTGATTCCGTTATGGAGCCGATCGTCGGTATGGAGGAGCCGTACCGTTACCGGAATAAGGCGCAGTTTCCGATCGGAACGGATCGGGACGGCAATCCGGTCGCTGGCTTTTATGCGGCACGGACGCACAGCATCATACCGGTGGAGGACTGCCTGCTCGGCGCAGAGGAAAATGCGGCAGTGCTCGCGGTCATCAAAGACTATATGCGTGTGCATCACGTGCCGGCGTATGATGAAACGACCGGAAGGGGACTGCTGCGTCATGTGCTGATCCGCCGCGGCTTTGCTACGGGTGAGCTGATGGTGGCGCTCGTGATCAACGGACGAAAGCTGCCGCAGCAGAGTTGGCTGGTCGAGCATCTGGCAGAGCTGTCCGGCATGAAAAGTATTTCGATCAATATCAATCAGGAAAACACAAATGTGATCCTCGGAGCACAGACGGAATGCATCTTTGGAGAGCCGTATATCACGGATCATATCCGTCTGCGTGATTGTAGTGACCCGCAGTTTGCACCGCTGGAGCAGTCGGTCGCATTTCGGATCTCGCCGCAGTCCTTTTATCAGGTGAACACCCAACAGACCGAAAAGCTCTACTCACTGGCGTTTGAATACGCCGGTCTGACAGGGCGTGAGAGCGTCTGGGATCTGTACTGCGGCATCGGAACGATCACGCTGTTTCTCGCGCAGAAAGCAGGATGCGTGTATGGCGTGGAGATCGTCCCGCAGGCGATCGAGGACGCGAAGCGTAATGCGGCGCTGAATGGGATCACAAATGCACGGTTTTTTGTCGGAAAGGCAGAGGAGATCCTGCCGGCATTCTACGAGGGCAGTCTGACCGGCGATGCAGGGCAGCAGGCGGACGCACCGGATATGCGACACCCCGATGTCATTGTCGTGGATCCGCCGCGCAAGGGCTGTGACAGCGCGTGTCTGGACACCATGCTCCGTATGCAGCCGGAACGGATCGTCTACGTGAGCTGCGATCCGGCAACACTCGCGCGTGACCTGCGCGTGCTGTGTGACGGTGGCTATGAGCTGCAACGGGTGCGGGCAGTAGACCAATTCGGGCAGACGGTGCATGTTGAATGCGTAGTTCTTCTGTCGCGAGCATAAGCGAAGCGAGAGAAGATTACGGAGCACCATACAGGGAGACTTAGCGATTGGCGAGCACTGAGTGCGAAGACAGAGCTTAGTCGAGTCGGAGGAGACAGTCTGTCTGCTCACAAGAA
>CAZERX010000108.1:0-6892 GCA_964515045.1 uncultured Eubacterium sp. | reverse complement strand
TTCAAACTCCTCGATCGGCATCGGCTTCGCGAAATAATAGCCCTGTATCATGTCACAACCGTTCTTTGCAAGAAACTCCACCTGATCGGCAAGCTCGATACCCTCTGCGACCACGCGCATACCGAGCTTTTTCACCAGACGGATCGTCTCTGCCACGATCGTCCGTCCCTTGCCGCCCGCATTCTCGCCGCGGAAAAACTCTGCATCCAGCTTAACGATGTCAAGCGGAATGTCCTTGAGTGAATTTAGGGACGAATAACCGGTACCGAAATCGTCCATGGACACCTGAAAACCGTATGCCCGAAGCTGCTTGACCGTATTGACCAGCAGATCTCCGTCATCAAAGAACGCACTCTCCGTGATCTCCAGCTCGATCAGGTCATGATTGCAGCCGTAGGCATCCACGAGCTGTGCGATGTGCTCCGCGAGATTCGACACCAAAAAATGTACGCGTGAAACATTGACGGAGATCGGCACGGTCTTTTTGCCCTTTACCGTCCATTCTGCCTGCTGCCGCGCCACCTGCGAAAGCATATAATCATCCAACTGCATCACAAAGCCGTTTTCCTCAAAGATCGGCATAAATTCGCCCGGCGAGATCATACCGCGATCCGGACTGTCCCAGCGCACGAGCGCCTCAGCCGCCACCAATCTTTTGCTGACCGGTTCATATTTCGGCTGCAGATACACGAGAAATTCACCCGCAGTCAGTGCAGACTGCATCCGGTTTTCCACCCACTGCGCGCGGTTTTTCCGCTCCAGAAGCGCCGCGTCAAAAAAGAATATCTGCTGCAGGTCGCCGTGCACACCCTGCTGCGCCGTATTCGCATAATGATACATCTGATCGACATCCACGAAGCTGCGCGTGCGCATCGCGCGGTCTGCACCCGATACCGGCTCGATCAGATAGACACCGGCATGAAAATGGAGCTTGCGCTCCGGCTGCAGTCCGGCAAGCTCTGCGAGCAGCGAACGCAGACGTTTTTCACAGTTTGCCTTCCGGCTTTCCACCGTCGATCCCTCACAGCGCAGGAGCAGACCGAAATCTGCCGCGCCGTAATGCGCGAACACCTCCCTGCCGTGCATCCGCGCACGCAGGAAGCCATCCATGCACTCTAACAGCTCGTCGGCTGCCGCACTTCCGTAGCAGGTCACATAATTCGTATAATATTCCAGATGCAGATCCACCATCGCGTAGCATCTGCGCGCGTTCCACAGGCGGCACATCAGCCGCTGGCACGCTGCTTGAAAGTACAGCCAGTTGCGCCCGCCGGTCACGATATCCGTATAGAGGATCCGCGCCGTTTTCCGCTGTATATAAATGTTCATGATCGCATTGATAAAAAGGAACACGAGCGGGATGATCATTACGAGCAGCGTTACCATTCCGAGTCTGACCACGTAGATCAGATCCTGCCGCTGGAGCTTCAGCCTGCATTCGACATACAGCCGGTAATCGTCGTTCTCCATCGGCACCTGCACCCAGAAATTCTGCTCGACGATCATCTCATTCATCCATTCGCTCCGATACTGCTCATTCACGCCCTTGAACAGCTCCTCGTCATTCTCAAAGATCACCTCGGAAAGCTCCGTCAGCTTCATGTCAAGGATCTCATCGACGGATTGCGCATCCTGATCTGCATAAATGATGAAATTTTCATCCAGCATCACCGTGACCCGCGCCTCGGAATCCAGCATCGGCCGGCTCTCTCCGGTACGGATGATCAGATTGCCCTGCGCATCCGTTGCGTAGATATCACACTTTTTTCCCTGCACCCGATATGCATAATGCACCGCATTCATCAGGTTTCTGCCCTCCTCCATGCGATGCTCTATGACAAGACCGGTCTCCCGCGCATTGCTGCACAGGTCACTCAGCTTGGAGCTGACGATGTAGGACGAAAACATCTGTATCTCACCCACAACGATCACGATGCTGATGCATACGAACACCAGAAACATGACGATCGACGGTCCAAAACGCCTTCTTTTCAGTTTATTGAGTGTTTCCTGTTTTTTCCTTGCCATCTGTCTGCCCCTTACCTGCTCCTACTTTTCTACGATCATTTCTTTACAGTCACTTTTTTCGTCTTGGAATATGCCGTGTAGTACAGATTTCCGTATGCGTCCGTCTTGTAGCCGCGCACGCGGATGTAGTAGGTCTTGCCCTTTTTCAGTCCCTTGATCACGACTGCCTTGCTCTTTACCTTCGCCGTCTTTTCATTGCTGAAATCCTTCTTTGAGGCATAGCTGACCTCATAGCCGGTGTAGGACTTGCTGCTCTTATACTGCACACGGATCTTTTTGCCGGAGGTATTCGCCGCAGACGAGATCTTGACAGAGCCGCCTGCCACGCGCACCGTAAAGATCTCATACGGACTTTCCAGCATTCCCTCACGCGCAGCGACTGCCGTCACGACATATTTGCCGCTGTCATTCAGTTCGATCGGAGCCGTATACCGGTCATCTGCCGTCGGACGCGTACCATCCAGCGTATAATAAACCTCTGCATCCGCCGTATCGAAGGTGATGCGGAGTCCTGCGGACGTGTCCGCGACCTCTGCCGCAGGCTGTGCCGGTGCATACAGACCGTTCAGCTCCTCCGAAAACGCCGTATCTGCCGCCGGAAGGAGTGACGCATACTGACTGTACGGCACATGGCTGTTGTCCTGATCGAGCTGCGTCATCTGTGACTCCGTGATATGGTAAAACCTCGTGCGATCCTTCGTGTCATTCCACGTGACATCCACAATGTACCAGTGCGCACCATAGCGCACGAGATTCCATGCGTGTACACTGCTCGTCACCGCAATACAGTCTATGTCAAAATAATTGCACAGTGCCTCATACAGCTTAGTATAGCCTGCGCACACGGTCGTACCGGTCGTCAGCGCGCCGTAGATCGTCTGCGTGTAATACGGATCCGTTACGTCACTCAGCACATCGCCCTTCAGATAGCCGAGTGCATCACAGACTGCCTCATGCACCGCAGACTCCGTTTCTGCGACCGTTCCGCCCGAAGACACCTCTCCGATGAGCTGCTCCAGTCCGTCCGATACCTCCTGCGCCGCAGCCGCACGCGCCGCGCCGTCCGCGAACGCGTCATAGATACCGAGCGCACACGTATCATCTGACTTGGTAAAAAGGATCGTATTTAAGAAAAAATACTGCGGATTGGCATAGACGAACAGCATCTGCACCTTTCGCACCTGCTCCTTGTCCAGTCCGAGCGTGCTCACCGTCGGCGTACCCCTTCTCGTGTAGGTCTGACCGTCACGCTTCACCTGATAGTCTGCCGCCTGCTTTTTCGTCGTCAGAAGCTGTCCGCAGACCGCATCCAGACGCTCGTACAAAAGCTGCTCCTTTTCCGTGAGCTTCGTGTAATAATAGTCATTGCTGTAACAGTCCCAGTCAAACTGTGCCAGCTCCGCACGGATGCTCCGGAGGGATGCATCCGCAGGCTGACCACCGGAAATGATCTCCTCGGTCACAAACGGCAGGCTGCCGGTCGCCGTTTCTTGAACTGCCGCATACGCAGGCAGTACCGGCACAGCCGTCACGGTAAGCACGACTGCCAGCACGCCAGCCAGCCGCCGCATTCCTTTTTTCGTCCTTATCAGTAATCCCATATCCTGTATCTCCCATCAAAATTCCTGTCAAAATTTCGCATCAAAATTTCCCATCAAAATTTCCATCAGATCTCTGCTTCCAGCAAACGCCGGCACAGTGCCAGCTCCGCCTCCGTCGCCAGACTGTTTTCAAAGCGGACATATCCGCGCTCCGCTGCATCACTGAGAAGCCCCGCTTCTGCCAGCCTGCGCCGCATCTCACGCGCCGTTCCCTCGCTGCCGTCGTAGATCGTCACTGATGCTCCGACGATCTGCCGGATCATCTTTCGCACGAATGGATAATGCGTACAGCCGAGCACAACGGAATCCAGCGGCGGATCCATCGAAAGATACGGTGCGAGCAGCCGCAGCAGGAAATCATGCAGTGCATCACTTTCCAGATCTGCCGCCTCGATAAATTCCATCAGACCCGCACACGCCAGCGGATAAATGTCTGCCTGCGTTTCATAGCGCGCCATGAGCTGACGGAACTTCTCCTGCTCGACCGTCATCGGTGTTGCCATGACCAGCACGCGCGGATGCTCCTTTTCCAATGCGGCAGGCTTGACCGCAGGCTCAATGCCGACGATCGGGATCTCCGGATATTCCGCCCGCATCAGCCGTACCGCCGCGCTGGTCGCCGTGTTGCACGCCACCACCAGCCCCTTCGCGCCCTGCGCCAGCAGATGGCGCGCATTGGCAAAGCTCAGCTCACGCACGGTTTCTAAGGATTTCGTTCCGTAGGGTGCGTTTTTGGAATCCCCCAGATAGATATAATTTTCATTCGGCATGATCCGTACCAGCTCGCGGAGCACGCTGATACCGCCGACACCGGAATCAAAGACACCGATCGGCTGACGGCATCCCTGCTCCTCCCTGTCAATATTCTCCATAACATACGTCCAAATCTACATTGATATATCTGCCGTAGGCATCCAGAATACCGTCCACCTGTCCGGTACTGCTGTACTGCCACATCGTCACGTTTCCGCCGCCGGTATAACCATAGCCCAGACTCTGACTGCGGTAGCGCGCGATCCAGATGTCTACATTTTCCTTTTCAAGCTGCGTCTGATCCACATAATTGTTCAGCCAGTTCAGATTCGCGTAGACCACGAATTGGTAGCCCGCTTCCTCGATGATCTCCTTGTAGGCTAAGATCAGCTTGGTACGCTGGGCTTTGTTCATATTTTTGATCTGCTTCTGATCCTCCAGATCGAGCGCGATCGGGTAATCGAGCTGCTTGCCGTCCAGAAGCTCCAGCAGTGCCTTTGCCTCCTTTTTGCCCTCTGCGACAGAGGTCGCCAGCGTGTAGCAATAGATGCCGACCGGTATCTCCTGCTCCTTCGCTCCCGCATAATAATTCTCGAACTGGATATCCTTTGACGTTCCATATGCAAGCCGCAGCATCGCAAATTTGATGCCGGATGCCTTGACCGTCTTCCAGTCGATCGCCTGCTGCCATCTGGACACGTCGATGCCGTTCAGCTTGCTGTCCGTCACGGTCACGCGGACACTCGTCGTCACCATGCCGACCGACACGTAGATCTCCGTCGTACCGCCCGCTACACCGGTCACCTTGCCGTCTGCGTCCACGACTGCCACCTGCTCATTCGCACTGGAAAACGTCGTTTCGCCCTCCAGCTCGCAGCTCGCCTTGATCTTGGCACTCACATCCGATCCTAAAAATAAGGTGCGCGTGTTTAACGTGATCTTTCCGATCTCAACGGACACCGGATCACTCTTTTCACTGACGAGCGAGCCGTGCACCGCCTCCACGCGGTAGGTGTAAGTCTCTCCTGCGCGGATATCCTGATCGACATACTGTGTCTTTTTATTTTTTTCCGCAACGAGCACCTCTGTTCCGTCCGTGCCCTGCGTGCGGTACACGCGGTAATAGCTGGTCGCCTTTGACGCATCCCACTTCACGACCACCTCACCGGTGCCGTCCTGACCGGCATTCACGTTCACCGGCACAGGCGATACCGTCCAGCGCGACTTGCACTTGGACTTTTTCGCATAGCTCATCACACCGTTCACGGATGTACCGGCGCTGACCTTATAAAAATATTTCACGCCCGCTTCCACGGTCGTATCCGTCCAGCTATAGCCGTTCTGTACCTCTCCGACCAGCTTGTAGCCCTTCTTTTTCTGCGTACTGCGATAGATCGCAAAGCCGTCTGCCTGCTCTGTATAATCCCAGCTCACGAGTAACCCCGACGGCTTCACATTCTCGACCGACAGGATCTGCGGCCGCGGCTGCTGGGCGATCACCGACTGCACCGCCGAGCATTTTCCGCGTACATTTTTGCCGTTCGGATTCGTTCTAAGCGGCATGATCTTATAATAAAACGTCGTATCCAAAGGGATCGCATCTGTATATGTAGTACCTGTCACCGTTCCGACGATCTGATAGCCGCCGGTCTTGGTCAGGCTGCGGTACACGCGGTAAAAGCCGGTGCCCTCCACCGCCGTCCATGCGATGCTGACCTGTCCGTCCAAGGTCGCCGAGAGCGTCGTCATCGTCGGCGCGCCGAGCGCGGGCTTCGTTTTCAGCCACTTGGACTTCACCGTGCTGCCGTCGGACATCGTTGCGATCACGCGAAAATAACAGACCTTTGCCGTGTACAGCCCACTCGCCGTATAGCGGAGCGTTCCGCCGGACGGGATCTCGGTCAGCGTGGTCACGCTCTTTTTATCCGATGACTGCTGCAGCTCATAGCTGACCGCATCCGGCACCTCCGCCCACGTCACCGTCACGGAATCGTATCCGACCCGCTCTGCCTGCAAGACCGGTCTGCCGTCGGACACCGGCGCTTCCTCTGCCACCACGCCGGTCGTCGCCGCACACACTGCCTGCGGCGGCACGCACATCGTCACTGCCAGCAGACATGCGCCCGCTGCAAAAATCTTTCGCATCTGTATATTCATAATTCCTCCTAATGTTCAAAAATTCCTATTTTCATAAATCTGTCCTAAGTGTAGCAAAAAATACCGCGAAAATCAATGCACATCGCAGTTTTGCCGCACCGGATCTTATACCTGCCCTTACATCTGATGCCGGACGATCAGGTATTCGTTGTCGAGCTGATAGTACGGACAGTTATCAAATGTACCGGTCAGAAACCGCACCATGTCATCCTCATCGAGATTCATGTCGCACACATAGCATTCGTCCTCATCATCATACACAAAATTGATGCACGAATCGCAGTTAGAAACCTCTTTCATTTCAGTCTCCCTTCTTTTTCGCCGCTCGTCAATCGTGCAGGCACGTTGACTCA
>CAZERX010000107.1:0-6933 GCA_964515045.1 uncultured Eubacterium sp. | reverse complement strand
GCCGCAAAAATGCACTGGATCACCTCGACACCGCCGATGTCAACGGCTTTTCGCCGCTGCAGACCGCCTGTCATGTGCTGATCGCTGACGGACTAAAGGGCACGGACGAGGTCAGCGTTCCCATCAACGGTACCTATGTAAAGGAAGCCAAGATCGGACATGCCATCATGGATGCAGATGTCTTTATCTCACTGACACACTTCAAGGGTCACGAAATGGCAGGCTTCGGCGGTGCGCTGAAAAATATCGGTATGGGAAGCGGCTCCCGCGCCGGAAAAATGGAGCAGCACTGTGACGGCAAGCCGAGCGTGGCACGCATGGATGCCTGCGTCGGCTGCGGCGCATGTGCACGCATCTGTGCACACGACGCGCCCTCACTCGCAGACACCGAGACCGGAAAAAAGGCATATATCGACCATGATAAGTGCGTCGGCTGCGGACGGTGTCTTGCGGTCTGCCCGAAGGATGCCATCGCCGCGGATTTCAGTGATTCCATCGCCATGCTGAACTACAAAATGGCAGAATATTCACTCGCGGTCTGCCAGAACCGCCCGTGCTTCCACATTTCGCTCATCTGCGATGTATCGCCGAACTGTGACTGCCACGCAGAGAACGACATCCCGATCATCCCGAATGTCGGTATGCTCGCTTCGTTTGATCCGGTCGCACTCGATCAGGCGTGTGCGGATCTTTGCAATGCGCAGACCCCCATCGCAGCCAGTGTATTAGGCGAAAACATAAAAAAACTCGGAAACGAGGCAGGTCATGACCATTTTCACATGACGCACCCCGATACCGAGTGGAAATCCTGCATCGAACATGCAGTAAAGATCGGTCTTGGAACGGATCAGTACGAGCTGATCACCATCTAAACCGCTCTTTCATCCGCGAAGCCGGAAGCCAGCACCTCCGCGAACGGTGCAAAGCCCGCGCCGGACGGCGCAGCGACAAATTCCATGCGCTGTCCGTTCACCGGATGTGTGAAGCAAAGCCTGTAGCTGCATAAAGCGAGCGGCAGTCGTTCTCCCTCAGACGGTGCACCGTATTTTGCGTCGCCCGCGAGCGGATGTCCGACCGCCGATAACTGCACACGGATCTGATGATGCCTGCCTGTGTCCAGACGGATACGGAGCAGGCTTTTGTCATCGGAAACGGCAAGCCGCTCATAAGACAGCCGCGCGTATTTTCCGCCCTCCGTTCCCTCTGGCACGACCGCCGAGGTATTGGTTCTTCCGTCCTTTTTCAGCGTATGCTCCAAGGTCTGTGCAGACGGTGTTTCCCCGCAGACGACCGCCAGATATTCCTTATTGAAGCCGCCCTCGCGCAGGGATCGGCTGAGTGCGGCTGCCGACTGCGCATTTTTTGCCAGCACGAGCAGTCCCTCTACCGGCTGATCCAGCCGGTGCACCGGCTCAACGGACGGTTGTTCTCCCCGCACGGCGGCACGGTTATTCAGAAGGCTCCTAAGATCCTGCTGCCCTGCTGCCTTTGTCTCAACCGCCAGAAATGGCGGCTTGTGCACGACGATCACTGCTTCATCCTCATAGCATATCATCTGTTCGAGCTGTCTTTTTGTGACTCTCATTTTCATCCTCCCTCGCGGCATTCGGGCTGTAAAGCTGCCAGATCAGAAATGCGCTGACCGGTCCCAGCAGAAAACCGCATGTTGAATACACCTTGATCCCGATATAGACACTGACCAGCACGGCTAACGGCGGCACGCCGATCCTTCGCCCGATCAGTCGCGGCTCCAGCATTTGTCTTGTGACACTCGTGATCACATATAAAATGACGAACCACACGCCTGTCAGATATCTGCCATTCAGAAATCGCCACAGCGCCCACGGCAGAAAGCAGATGCCGGTGCCGAGGAACGGCAGCGCGTCGCAGATCCCGATCAGTACACCGATCAGAAAAAAGCCCGCCTCGTGCGCCGCCAGAAGTCCCAGCACACAGATCGCCATGATCGTCAGCATGATCCGAAGCTGTGCCAAAAGATATGTGCTGCCTACGCTGCGCAGTACCGAGCCGAAGCCCTCATGGAGCAGACCGCCCGACATCCGGCGCAGACTGCTCCACAGCTTTTCGTGGTCACTGAGCATCAGAGTCGTACTGACAACCGTCACGAGCACAAAGCCGAGCAGCCGGAGCGTCTGTGCGCTCATCTGCCGCCAGCCGCCAAGGAGCTGTTCCGCATCAAAATGTGTCCACCGGAGCCGCAGCTCCTGAACAAATCTCGTATAGCCGTCTGCCTCCAGTATTTCCCGACCCGTCATGCTGCACAGCCGCTCACAGCAGCCATCCCACAGCTCCTGCCCCTGTGCCAGCGCGTGCTGCAAAAGTCCGTGCGTTCCGACATAGCTGCCGCAGCAGAACACGCCGTAGCCCATCAGACACAGAAGAACGACTATGACCAGCAGTCCAAAAAATACCGCGAGAAATGCCGCCGGTTCCTGCCGGATGTGCAGTCGGCGCTGCAGCCACCTTCTCAGCGGAAGGAGAATGGCTGACGCACCCGCCGCAATACAAAAAGGGAGTACCACCGGCAGTACATATTCCATCGCCACATATACTGCCAGAGTAATCCCTATCAGTCTGAACCATTGATACCATTTCATTATATTCCAGTTCTGCCGCTTCTCATTCATGCAGCTAGTATGTGCATGTACGACAGATCTATCACTGGAAGTTCTATCCGCTCCGAGCCGGTCTTTTTTATTTTCCGATCACTGCCTCCACGCCGGAGATCATATTGCCTGCCTCAAGCGGCTTCGCCATAAAGCCAGCCGCGCCGAGCGCGCCGCCTTTCTCACATGTTTTCGGGCTGACATCCGCCGTCAGGAATATCACCGGTATGTCGATCCAGTCCGCATTCGCGCGGATCATGCGCATCAGCTCAAAGCCGTCCATATCCGGCATCAGCACGTCTAAAAGGATCAGATCCGGTGTGTTCTTTTCGAGGTAAGTGAGTGCCATTCTCGCGGACGGCATCGGGATCACCTTGTATATCGGTGACAAAATCTTCATCGCATTGTTTAAGTTTAACTTATCATCGTCTACAACCAGTACTGTTTTCATCCGCACCCCTCCCAAAACATTTTTGCCATTACCTTCTGTTACAGTGCTGTTTCACCAGCTCCAGCAGTTCCTTGGCAGTCGCTATCTGCTCCTCCGCTTCTGCCTTTGTCGCAATATAAAAATCGTCATAATCACTCGCATGACGGATCTCTGCCGCCTCTGCGATCCGTCTCCCAATGCTCCGTGGAAAGATCTCAGTTTTTACATATTCCTTATTAAAATTTGCCAATGCATCCTTATGTTTCTTGTATGCATTCCCATCCAACGCATGGATCGCGGAAATCGCATGATAAATACCATAATACGCTCTGTTATTGGCGCTTCGGTATTCACCCGCAGCTAAAAGGATTTCTGCCGCCTTGATGTCACTTGCTGCCGTTTCCATCCTGTGGAGCGCCAGATCCTTCACGGTTCCGATGCTTTCATCAGGCTGCCTCATACAGTCTCACTCCCTCTCGGTTGACATTCGCGTAAAACGGATAATTATCCACCCACTTCATAAAATGCTCCGTGCTCTTTGCAATGGGTCTGATATCCATGTCAAAATCCATGTTAAAATCATAGGTCTTATCCGATAACTGATGTCTGTACGCCTTGATCTCCTCGTCCGAAATATTCAAAAGAATCATAATATCTACATCGGACTCTTTGGTAAAATCCCCTCTGGCATACGAGCCATACAGGATCACCGACTGCAGATACGCGCCGTATATCTTTTGCAGTGCATGTACATATTCATTTAACAGATGCTCTACGACAACCGGCATATCTGACCTCCCATGATTCCCAAAAGGGGTTCGCAAAGCCTACAGCTTGAATCTGTAACCTACACCCCATATTGTCTCAATATACTGCGGCTTCGAGGCGTGGTACTCGATCTTTTCACGGATCTTTTTGATGTGCACCGTGACAGTCGCAATATCACCTTCCGGTTCCATTTCCCAAATTGTACTAAATAATTCCTCTTTTGAAAAGACCCGATTGGGATTTTCTGCAAGAAATGTGAGCAGGTCAAACTCCTTGTTCGTAAACTGCTTCTCCTCGTCATTCACCCAGACCCGACGCGCCGACTTGTCAATCCGGATGCCGCGGATCCGGATCTGATTACGCTCGTTGAACAGCGCCGGTGAGGTCAGCGTCTCATAACGCAACAGATGCGCTTTCACGCGCGCCACCAGCTCGCTCGGCGAAAACGGCTTGGTGATGTAATCATCCGCTCCAAGCCCCAGTCCGCGGATCTTGTCAACATCATCCTTTTTTGCAGAAACCATGAGGATCGGCACATTTTTCGCTTCACGGATCTTATTGCAGACCTCGAAGCCGTCCATATCCGGCAGCATCAGATCCAGTATAAAAAGATCGAACTCCTCTGCCAGTGCACGCTCCAGCCCGCGCTGTCCGTTCTCCTCGATCTCCACCGCAAAGCCGCTCAGCTCCAGATAATCCTTCTCAAGCTCCGCGATCGACGTTTCATCCTCTACGATCAATATCCTTTTCATTGCCATACCTCCATTACTCTGCCAGATCAGCCGGATCTGCGATCTGATATTTACGGATCACAAAATACATGATCGTCCCGATGCCGGGCTTGGAAGTCGCCCAGATCTTGCCGCCGTGATCCTCGATGATCTTTTTTACGATCGAAAGTCCGATACCGCTGCCTCCGGTCGATGAATTGCGCGATGCATCCGTCCGGTAAAACCGGTCAAAGATATACGGCAGATCCTTCGCCGCGATGCCGCAGCCGTTGTCCTCGATCTCCACCTGTATAAAATCCCCCACATCCTTGATCCGTATACTGATCCGGCCCTGCGGTTTGTCCAGATATTTCAGCGTGTTGCTCACGATGTTATTGATCACGCGCCCAAGCTGCTCCGGATCCGCGATGATCTGCGTATCGTCCGCCACATAATTCATGTACTGCAGCATCACATTTTTTGACTCCAGCTCCACGGACAGATCCTCAACGCAATCTCTGAAATACGCAGCCACGTTCAGCTTGTTAAAATTATACGGAATGCGGTTCGTATTGATCTGTGAATAAAGCGTCAGCTCATTGACCAGCCGCGTCATTTCGTTCGTCTTGTTATAGATCGTCTTGATGTAATGATCCATCTTTTCGGGCGTATCTGCCACGCCGTCAATGATGCCCTCCACATATCCGCGGATCGCCGTCAGCGGCGTTTTCAGATCGTGCGAGATATTGCTGATCAGCTCACGGTTCTGCCGTTCGTTGTTCAGCCGCTCCTCCGAATACTCCTTTAAGCGCTTTCGCATTTCCTCAAAATTCTGGCACAGCTCTCCGATCTCGTCATTGCTCTCCGCCTCGATCGTAAAGTCCAGATTATCTGCCATGATATTTTTCGTCGCGATCTGCAGGCGGCGGATCGGCGTGATCATACCACTGTAGATCCAGATCACCATCATGCTCGCCGTAAAGATCAGAATGAGCACTACCGACACGATCATATCCACGATCATGTCCTTTAGCTCCGGTATCATCTTCCGCACGTTACTGATGATGAACACACTGCCCTCCGCACCGTCTGAAAAAAGGAAATCGACCTGCTTGATCAGCGCGTGCTCCTCACTGTCAATGTACACGCCTATCTCCGGCGCGCTGTCCTCGCCGTCATAAGCCGGCAGATGCTCCGGTGCGACCGTATTTTTATCACCGCCCAGATAATAGATCTCCGCATCCTTGCGGACGATCAGATATGAATTTTTTTCGGAAAGTGCGGCATCAAGCTGTTTTAAGTATTCCACATCCTCAAGCTGCGCCGGATCCTCCTCCGCCAGCGCCTGCAGCTTCTCGTAGCTCTCCTGCGTATAGCGGTTCAATAGCTGCACGGTATTGAGCAGATAGGTATAATCATTCGCCTCGATGCCGTAATTCTGCTGCAGCTCCTGCATCTGCACATATCGGAAGCCGTAAAATGCTGCCGCAACGAGCAGGATCGGCACAAAGATCACGGTGCAGAACGCGATCAGCAATTTCGTTTTCTGTTTCATCACACGATTCTCGATTTCAAAAATGGGATTGGTATCTTACTACCAATCCCATTATAACATGCTTTGCCCGAAAAAAATCTTAAAATTCTATAAAAAGACACTCGTGAGAAAGACTCTCGATCAGAGATACGCTTTCAGCACATCCGCCTTGTCAACAGCCTCCCACGGCAGCTCGAGATCCGTTCTGCCGAAATGTCCGTATGCCGCGGTCGGACGGTAGATCGGACGGCGCAGGTCAAGCATCCTTATGATGCCCGCGGGACGCAGGTCAAAGTGCTCGCGCACGAGCGCGACCAGCTTTTCATCCGGCAGTTTTCCGGTTCCGAACGTATCGACCATGACTGAGGTCGGCTGTGCGACACCGATCGCATAAGAAAGCTGGATCTCACAGCGATCAGCCAGTCCTGCTGCCACGATATTTTTTGCCACATAGCGCGCTGCGTAGGCTGCGGAACGATCCACCTTGGTGCAGTCCTTTCCTGAAAAAGCACCACCGCCGTGACGTGCATAGCCGCCGTATGTATCAACGATGATCTTTCGTCCGGTCAGACCCGCATCGCCGTGCGGTCCGCCGATGACAAAGCGTCCGGTCGGATTGATGAAAAATTTGGTATCCGCATCGAGAAGCTCTGCCGGAAGGATCGGATCGAACACATATTTTTTGATGTCCGCATGGATCTGCTCCTGCGTCACATCCTCATCGTGCTGTGTGGACAGTACGACTGCCTCCAGACGCTTCGGTGCGCCGTTCTCATCGTATTCGACAGATACCTGTGTTTTTCCGTCGGGACGCAGATAACCGAGCGTTCCGTCCTTACGCACCTTGGTAAGCTGTAATGCCAG
>CAZERX010000106.1:0-6975 GCA_964515045.1 uncultured Eubacterium sp. | reverse complement strand
CGTGCTCTAATAAATGCATTTTCTGCTTTATCGACCAGATGCCGCCGAATATGCGGGAGACACTGTATTTCAAGGATGATGATTCCAGACTGTCCTTTTTGCAGGGCAATTATGTGACGCTCACGAATATGAAACAGAAGGACATCGACCGCATCATCCGTTACCGGCTTGACCCGATCAATATTTCCGTGCAGACAACGAATCCGGAGCTTCGCTGTATGATGCTGCACAACCGCTTCGCGGGTGACGCGTTAAAAAAGATCGACACGCTCTATGAAGCAGGCATTCGCATGAACGGACAGATCGTGCTGTGCAGAGGGGTGAACGACGGCGCAGAGCTTGAACGCAGCATCCGTGACCTAATGCGCTATCAGCCGTATATGGAGAGTGTTTCGGTCGTACCGGTCGGCCTGTCCAAATACCGTGAGGGTCTGTATCCGTTAGAGCCTTTCACGAAGGAGGATGCGTGTGCGGTCATAGATCTGATCGAGGGCTGGCAGAAAAAAAGTATGGAGCTGCACGGCACGCATTTTATCCATGCGAGTGATGAGTGGTATCTGCTCGCGGAGCGGCCGCTGCCGCCGGAGGACAATTACGACGGCTATATCCAATTGGAAAACGGCGTGGGAATGCTGCGGCTTCTGCACGAGGAATTTACGGAGGCGCTGGAGCAGACGGCAGGGGATGATACGCTCGTGCGAGAGGTGTCGATCGCGACCGGACGGCTAGCAGCACCGCAGCTTGAGATCCTGATGGAGCACTTAGCCGAAAAATTCCCGCGTGTGACCGTGCATGTGTACGCCATCCGCAATGACTTTTTCGGCGAGCGGATCACCGTGTCCGGACTTCTGACCGGACAGGATCTGAAAAAACAGCTCTCCGTGCTGCCGCTCGGCGAGAAGCTGCTGCTGCCGTGTAATGTCGTGCGGACGCAGGAGCAGGATTTTCTGGATGATGTGACGGTGGCAGAGCTTGAAAAAACTTTACAAGTTCCCATAGATATTGTAAAATCAAGCGGAGAAGCGCTGCTTTTTGCGATAATAGGAGATATGGAAAATGAGTAAACCGATCGTGGCGGTGGTTGGCCGCCCAAATGTAGGAAAATCGACACTGTTCAATGCGCTGGCAGGCTCACGCATTTCGATCGTGCAGGACACGCCGGGGGTGACGCGCGACCGGATCTACGCGGATGTAAGCTGGCTGAATTATAATTTTACAATGATCGACACCGGCGGTATCGAGCCGGACAGCGGCGACGTGATCCTTTCGCAGATGCGGGAGCAGGCGCAGATCGCGATCGACACGGCAGACGTGATCATCTTTCTGGTGGATGTGCGTCAGGGTATGCAGGATGCGGACACCAAGGTGGCTGACATGCTGCGCCGGTCAAAAAAGCCGGTCGTGCTCGCCGTAAATAAGGTGGATAATTTTGAAAAAATGTCGCTCGACGTGTACGAGTTTTATAATCTTGGCATGGGTGAGCCGTATGCGATCTCCGCAACCTCCATGCTCGGTATCGGAGACCTTTTGGATGAGGTGGTCAGCCATTTCCCTGACCGCACGGGTGCGGATGAGGAGGACGACCGTCCGAAGATCGCAGTGGTCGGCAAGCCGAACGTCGGCAAATCCTCGCTGGTCAACCGTCTGACCGGAGATAACCGTGTGATCGTATCGGACATCGCGGGAACGACGCGTGATGCCATTGATACGCCGGTCAGATATCACGGCAGGGAATATGTCTTTATCGACACCGCGGGACTCCGCAGAAAGAATAAGATCAAGGAGGAGATCGAGCGGTACAGTATCATCCGCGCCGTGACCGCCGTGGAACGCGCCGATGTCGTGCTGCTCATGATCGACGGTACGGAGGGCGTGACCGAGCAGGACGCAAAGATCGCCGGTATCGCGCACGAGCGCGGCAAGGGCATCATCATCGTGGTGAACAAATGGGATGCCGTCGAAAAGGATGACAAGACCGTTTACCGCCAGACCGAAAAGATCCGTCAGATCCTGAGCTTCCTGTCCTATGCGGAGATCATGTTCATTTCTGCAAAGACCGGACAGCGTGCGCAGAACGTTTATGACATGATCGACATGGTCATTGAGAATAATTCCATGCGGATCGCTACGGGCGTGCTGAATGAGATCGTGGCAGAGGCAGTTGCCATGCAGCAGCCGCCGACGGATAAAGGAAAAAGGCTTCGTATCTATTATGTGACGCAGGTATCGGTCAAGCCGCCGACCTTTGTCATATTCGTAAATGACAAGGAGCTGGCACATTTTTCCTATGTGCGTTATCTGGAGAACCGGATCCGTGATGCATTCGGCTTTCGGGGTACTTCGTTAAAATTCATCGTGCGCGAGCGGAAGGAGGAGTGATCCTATGTTATCCAGAATCATATCAACGCTGATCGGTTATGCCTGCGGGCATTTTCTGACCGGATTTTTCTATGGAAAGACACAGCATGTGGATCTCAGAAAGGTCGGCAGCGGTAATGTGGGAACGACGAACACGTACAGGAATCTCGGCTACAAGGCGGGTATCCTGACACTGCTCGGTGATGTCGGAAAGGTGGCGCTCGCGGTATTCATCGTATGGCTCCTTTACCGAAACGATGCGTCCGTCAATATCAAAGTGCTCGAATACTATGCGGCACTCGGCACGATCCTCGGACATAATTTCCCGATCTTTATGAAATTCCGCGGCGGCAAGGGCATTGCGTGCACCGGCGGACTGATGATCGCTGTTTGTCCGATCTGTGTGCCGATCTGCCTGTCGGTCTTTCTCATTGTGCTGGCGATCACGCGTTATGTGTCGCTCGGCTCGATACTGGTGTGCATCACCTTTTTTATACAGATACTGGTGTACGGACAGCTCGGCTGGCTTGGTGTGAGCGGAACGGATCGTACCGAGGTCTATATACTCGCGGCGATCGTGATGGCGCTCGGTATTTTCAGACACCGCACGAATATTGACCGTTTACTGAGCGGCACGGAGAGCAAATTTTCGTTAAAGCCGCAGAAGCAGGAGAAATAAGATGAAAAAAGAAACGATAAAGATCGTCTATCATACGGATGCGATCGAAAAGCTCACTTATATCGACGGAAAGTCAGACTGGATCGACCTTCGCGCGGCGGAGGATACCGAGTTTCATGCCGGTGAGTTTAAGCTGGTGAACCTTGGCGTGTCCATGCAGCTTCCGGAGGGGTATGAAGCACATGTCGTGCCGCGCAGCTCCACGTTCAAAAATTACGGACTGCTGCAGACCAATTCGTGCGGCATCATCGATCAGACCTACTGCGGACAGAATGACATCTGGCGCTGGCCGGCGTATGCGACGCGGGATGTCGTCGTACATGCGAATGACCGGATCTGCCAGTTCCGCATCGTGGAGAACCAGCCGCACATTGATTTTGATGAGGTTACACAGTTGGACGGTGCAGACCGCGGCGGCTTCGGCTCGACCGGAAGGAGCTGACCATGATCATCCGAAGGGCAGAGCAGACAGACATTAACGGCATCAACCGCCTGCTGGAGCAGGTGCTGATGGTGCATTATGCGGGCAGACCGGACTTATTTCGGGCAAATGCCAAAAAATATACGGACGAGGAGCTGTGTGCGATCCTTGCTGATGATACGCGACCGGTCTTTGTCGGCGTGGATGAGGGCGGCATCGTAGAGGGCTATGCGTTCTGCGTGTTCGAGCAGCATGAAAATGACAATATCCTGACACCTGTCCGCACGCTTTACATTGATGACCTTTGCGTGGACGAAACGCTGCGCGGTCAGCATATCGGAAGCCGTCTTTACGAGTATGTGCGCGGGTTTGCAAAGGAAAACGGCTGCTATCGCGTGACGCTCAACGTGTGGGAATGCAATCCGTCCGCGCGCAGCTTTTATGAGTCGCTCGGACTGGTTCCGTATAAGACCTGTATGGAAATCCTCCTCTGACGGCGCATTATAAAAATAGAAAAAATAAAAGAATATTCACATAAAAAAATACGGAATCGTACAATATTCACCAGATTATTTTTTTCGCAAAAATCCTTTGACAAGGAGCGGTAAGTATTGTACGATTATTTCAACAGCAAAACCGAAACGTTTCGGTTTTGGAGATCCAGATCAAAAAAATGATTTTTACGAGGAGGAAATAAGCGATGCCTTTAGTCAGTTCAAAACAGATGTTACTTGATGCGCAGAAGGGCGGCTACGCCGTTGGCGCGTTTAACGCAGAAAATATGGAGATGGTGAAAGCCATCATCGCAGCTGCAGAGGAGCTGCACGCGCCGGTGATGATCCAGACGACTCCGTCTACCGTAAAATATGCGAGCCTGTCCATGTTCGTTGCAATGGTTGCCGCAGAGGCGCGGGATGCGAGTGTGCCGGTCTGCCTGCATTTAGACCACGGCAGCAGCTTTGAGCTTGCGGTACAGGCGGTGAAGGAGGGCTACACCTCGGTGATGATCGACGGCTCCAAGCTGCCGTTTGACGAGAATGCGGACGTGAGCGCGCGGGTCGTTTCCGTGGCACATCCGAACAGCATTCCGGTCGAGGCAGAGCTTGGAAAGGTCGGCGGCAAGGAGGATGACCTTGAGGCAGTCGCTGATACGAACACCGATCCTGCCGAGGCAAAGGCTTTTGTAGAAAAGACCGGTATTGATTCCCTCGCGGTAGCGATCGGAACGGCACACGGCTTCTATGTCGGAACACCGGTGCTCGATAAGGAGCGTCTGTCCGAGATCCGCGCGGTCGTAGACATCCCGCTCGTGCTGCACGGTGCGTCCGGTCTGTCCGATGAGGATGTAAAGGACTGTGTACGGCGCGGCATCTGCAAGGTAAACTTCGCGACGGAGCTTCGCGTGGCATATACGGATGCAGGAAAGAAATTATTACAGGAAAAGCCGGATACCTTCGATCCGAAGAAGCTCGGAGAGGTCGGTATGGAAGCCGTAAAGGAGCTTGTGAAAAACCGCATGAAGGTCTGCGGCTGTGACGGCAAGGCGATCTGATGGCAGCGACGATCAAGGACATAGCGAGCCGTACCGGACTGGGACTGGCGACGATCTCCTCCTATCTGAACGGAGGAAATGTCCGTGAAAAGAATCGCGAAAAAATAGAGGCTGCGATCCGCGAGCTGAATTTTGAGGTCAACGAGGTGGCGCGCGGATTAAAGACGAACCGCACGCATACGATCGGTGTCGTGATACCGGAGCTTAACAATATTTTCTGCACGGAGATCATCACCGGCATGGAGGATGTGCTGCGAAAGCATGGCTATGCGACGATCATCTGCGACTGCCGGACGGATAAGGAGCTGGAGCGGGAGGCGGTAGATTTTCTTTACCGCAAACGCGTGGACGGCATCATCAATATTCCGGTCGATGCGGAGGGCGCGCACCTGCGGCAGTTCGCTGGCGCGGAGAAGCCGGTCATCGTGATCGACCGAAAGCTCCCGAAGCTGTTCTGCGACAGCATTCTGGTGGATAACCGGACGGCGGCAAAGCAGGCGGTGGATATCCTGCTGCAGAACGGACACCGGAGCATCGGGCTTCTGACAGGCCCTGCGGATGTCTATACGGCAAAGGAGCGGTATCTGGGCTATGTCGAGGCGCTCCGCGCGGCAGGCATCACGCCGGAGGAGGATCTGATCGTGCACAGCGATTATACGATCCGCGGTGCGGCAGAGGGCGCAGCACGGCTTTTGGATACACACCCCGAAATGACGGCACTTTTTGCAGCGAACTACGAGCTTACGATGGGCGCGATGATCGTGCTGAACGAGCGCGGGATCGCGATACCGGATGAGATATCCGTCATTGGCTTTGACAACCGCGAATTTGCGCGTGCCCTGCAGCCGGCACTTACGATCATCACACAGCCGACGGAGGCGATCGCGCAGCAGGCGGCGGAGCTGATGCTGCAGCGGCTCGAGGCAGAGGAAAAGGCTGCGGACGTGCCGCAGGAGCGGTATCTGCAGACGGAAGTGATGCTTGGCAGATCCGTCAGAAAATTGGACGAATAGACAGGAGGACGGCAATGGGAACATATTTACTGGGTATTGATATCGGAACGAGCGCCTGCAAGGTTGCACTGTTTGAGCCATCCGGCAGGGTTGCGGCACAGACCAATCAGCCGTACCGGCTCTATTATCCGAACGAGGGCTGGGTCGAGCAGGATGCGGATGAATGGTGGACGGCGATCTGTACGGGCATCCGTGAGGTGCTGGAGCAGAGTGCCGTATCCCCTTCGGACATCGCGGGCATCGGCATTGACGGTCAGAGCTGGTCAGCGATACCGGTGGATCGGGAGGGAAATGCGCTGGCGCGCACACCGATCTGGATGGATACGCGTGCACGCACGATCTGTGACCGTGTAAAAAAAGAAGTCGGCTTTGAACGGATCTTTTCGGTGGCAGGCAATGACTTCCTGCCGAGCTATACGACCCCGAAAATGCTCTGGTTCAAGGAGCAGGCACCGGACATTTACAAGAAAACATACAAATTCATGCAGAGCAACAGCTACATCGCGCTGCGGCTTACCGGTGTGATGAGCATGGATTATTCGCAGGGCTACGGTGTACATTTTTTCAAAATGGATGACTGCACGGTGGATGAGGAGCTTGCAAAGGAGCTTTCCCTGTCGGCAGACCTGATCCCGCAGCTTTTTGAATGCCATGATATTGTCGGAAGGGTGACGGCGGAGGCTGCTGCACTGACCGGACTTTCCGAGGGCACGCCGGTCGTTGCAGGAGGACTGGATGCGGCGTGCGGAACGCTCGGAGCAGGCGTGTATCTGCCCGGACAGACGCAGGAGCAGGGCGGTCAGGCAGGCGGTATGAGTATCTGCGTGGATCATGCCAAGGCGCATCCGAAGCTGATCCTAAGCCCGCATGTCGTCCCCGGTATGTGGCTGCTGCAGGGCGGCACGGTCGGCGGCGGCGGTACCCTGCGGTGGTTCCGGCAGGAATTTGGTGA
>CAZERX010000105.1:0-7137 GCA_964515045.1 uncultured Eubacterium sp. | reverse complement strand
AAAGAAACGATACAAAATAAGCAAGGAGGAACAACGATGAAGACAAAAAGAATGAGAACACTCAAAAACACGAAAATGACGAAGCGCGCGAAAAAGACACTCTGCTGTCTGCTGACCGGCTGTATGCTGGCGGGGATGGTGCCGAGCGCGGCGCTGGCAGAGACAGGCGTGCCGACTACGCCGGAGACACCGACGACGACAGAGACAACGACAGCGCCGGAAACACCGACTACGCCAGAGTCGCCGACCGCACCGGAAGCACCCGCAGCTCCGTCTGCGGACGGTACGCCTGTCGGTCAGAGTGATGCGGACGGCGACGAGTATGGGATCAGTCTGCTGGGCGATACGGAGAACGAAAGTGTGCCCTACATCGAACGTACATGGGATTCTGACTACAAAAAAGTGGAAGCTGTCACCCAAAACGTTACGAACTATACGATCGTTGAGGACAATAATGGTGATGTCACATGGAGCGGCGGCTGGTATGTGGTGGATTCCAATGTCACCATCAATGGCACTGTGACATATACCGACAAGATACACCTGATCCTGTGCGACGGAGCGGTGCTGACCGTCACCGGCGGGATCAAGGATGGAAAACAGGAATACGGCTGCGATCTCAATATTTACGGACAGACGAATGATACCGGAAAGCTGACTGTCACCAATGAAAATGGTGAGGGTATCTACGCATATTATGGTCTCACGGTTCATGGCGGCGTGATCAATGCTACTGGAAGCAAGAATAAGAATGGTTATAGTTACGGAATACATCAACTTATGGGTGGACTTACCATCAATGGTGGTTCAGTTACCGGTCATGGCTGCAATGGTACAGAGCGCAGCTACGGAATCTATGCATATAGTCTGTATGTAAATGGTGGTACGATACACGGAACACACGCAGAAACGAAAGGGGATTCTGCGGATATTTATGGAAGTAGGATTTGTATCCATGGCGGTACATTTACTGCTGATGTGGTCGGATCCATTTGGAGGAAGGCCTATGACGGTATCTATGGCGGAACATTTGAAAAGAATATCATGGTTCCGGAGGATGATTATTATGTAAACGTTGTCACAGATCTGCTGGGTGATGGTTACGTGTTCCAAGCGGCAGGTGGAGCAACCCCTCTCCGTGGGATGACGTGAAGAATCTGACATCCATAGATAATGTTACTGTCGTACCGTGTCCGCACAGCGCGAAGGAGGATGGCACCTGCTGTTACTGTGGCGAAGCATTTGAGGCGAGGAATGAATCGACCCAGAAAATTTATATCGGCATATATGATGCGCTTTGTGACGCGGCGGAGGGTGAGACCGTTACCATGCTTGCTGATGGGGAGGGTGTAAGTTACCAATTTGTTTATTCTGAATCTGATGCTAAAAGGATCATCCTTGATCTGAATGGGAAAAAGCTGGGTATTCTGAGGAGCGATGGTGAACCTCTCGTCACCATCACGGACAGTAAGGGCGGTGGAGTGATCCAAAACTTGGACACAGACATTTTCACAAATGAGGATTTAACGGTCAGCGACCTTTTGCCATCCGGCTACGCCTTCCAGTCAGCAGACGGCACATGGTATGATGCGACTCACAATGCAGGCGCAAAGAAAGTGGCAAATGTTTCGGTAAAGCCACAGCCGACGCTTACACTTGCACCGGAAAGCTCCAGTCTGACTTACGGCTACAATCTGGCAGAAACGACGGCTATCAGTGCCGCGGTAAGCGGAGCAGATGATGTAACAGTGACTTATAAGTGGTATGTGAAAGATAAGGACAGCTCCGACAGCACATTTACCTTGCAGGATGGAGCGACTGATAGCAGCTTTTCATTCCCCGAAGGAAAGGCTGCGGGAGACTATGACGTAAAATGTGTAGCAGACTGCGACGGATATGTTTTGGAGCAGACCGTTACCGTAACGGTTGCCAAGGCAGACGCTACCTACACCGCACCCAAGGTGATCGAGAACCTGCGCTACAACGGTTCATCGCAGGATCTCATTACGGCAGGATCGGCGACCGGCGGTGAAATGCAGTATCAGTTGGATGGCGGCGCATGGGATACCCAGATCCCTGCGGCAGACAAAGCCGGTACTTATCGCATCTGTTACAAGGTCGTTGGTGACGCGAACCACAACGATACCGCAGAAGCCGAGCTTACCGTCACGATTGAAAAGGCTACGCCCGCTCCTAATGCGCCGCTCACCGCGAATGTAACCTATGGTGATGCGGTGAACAATACGGATATTAAGGGTTCAATGAACGCAGGAGATTCAACCGTAGACGGCTCATTTGTCTGGGAAAATGTGAGCACCTACGGCGATGCGACCGATGGCACGTCAAAAACACTTCGGGCGACCTTTATCCCGAAGGATGAAACAAACTACAACCGCGTGGAAGGCTTAGCGGTTTCCGTGACCGTAGCGAAAGCCGCTTACAACGGCACAGACACCGCCGCAGGCTCTGCAAAATACGGTGCATCCAATACGATAGACCTCAGCGGGCTTCTCATGTCCGGCGGCAAGGCTGCAATCGCCGATGGCGGCATCACGGATACAGACAGGATTTTGGGCGGAACTCCGACCATCAACGGCAAAACGCTGACGTTTACATTTAATGAAAACGCAACACCGGATGATACTGCGACCGTTACGGTCAATGTATCCGACTGCAAGAATTATCAAAACTACACCATTACCGTGACACTCACGGTGAATGACAAGAACGTACCGACCGTCACCGCGCCTGCGGCAAAGACGCTGACCTACAACGGCGCAGATCAACAGCTCATCGAAGCGGCAAAGACGACCGGCGGCATACTGCAGTATAAGCTGGGAACGGACAGTACATGGTCTGAGGAGCTTCCGAAGGCAAAGAACGCAGGCACTTTTACGGTGTATTATAAGGTCGTAGGAAATGATGACTACGCGGACGTTTCGGAGGCTTCCATTCCCGTCACGATCGAAAAAAAGAACGTGACCGTAAAGCCGAAGTCGTACAGCATCACGCAGGGAAACGAGATCCCGAGCTTTGCATTGGAATTTGACGGACTGGCGAACGGTGACAGTCTGAACATGGTCGGCGCAGTTCAGTTTACCTGCACGGAAGCCGACGGAACAACACCGGTCAGCACACAGACTGCCGCAGGCACGTATACGATCACATGGACAAATCCTGCGAATTTTGACTTTACGGACGAAACGAACTACGCCGTAATGAAAGAAACCACCGGAACGCTGACCATCAGCGCGAAGCCGAGCAGTAGCGGCAGCGGCGGATATTCCGGCGGTGGCGCATCCGGCGGTGCGCCCGCTCCGTCCGAGAAGCCGGATCAAAAACCGGAAAAGCCGGAGAATAAGCCAACGCTTGACCGTAACGAAAGGATGAACGAGATGATCCGCCTGCCGTTACAGATCATGAGCACACTTCACATGCCGATGCTTTCCCGTATGATGTGGCTGATGCTAAAAAACATGAAATTTTTCAAATAAAGAACCGTAAGACAAAGAACCGTCAGCTCCGGCAAATGCCGGAACCGACGGTTCTTATTTTTATCTCATTTTTATACTATTTATCGGCTGCTCCGGCGCAGATCACATAACGGTTCTTGCCTTTTTCCTTGGCACATTCCAATGCCCGCTCTGCCGCCAGATACAGCGCGTCAAAATCTGCACCGCTGTCGGGGAACACGCTGACTCCGCAGGAACAGCTCACAGGGATCCCGTTGTCCGTAAAGCTCAGCTCCGACTGCAAATGTGTCATGCAGACCAAAAGCTCGTCCTCATCGCCGTTGTCATTCATCAGAATACCGAACCGGTCACCGCTGATACGTCCGACCGCATCCGTTTCGCTGAAGCATCCGCTCAGTCGCTCCGCTACCTCATGCAGCACTCGATCCGCCGCAGAATAACCGTATTCGTTGACGATATCCTTGTAGCCGTCGATGTCTGCCAGCACAAAGAAAAACTTCTGGTCAGACGCGTGTCGGATATGCTCCTCAATGCGACGCTCCATCTCCAGACGATTCCAGAGACCGGTCAGATAATCCTTGGTGGAAAGCATTTCCATCATACGGATCTTGTCCAGTATCTGCTCCTCCTGCTGCTTCATCCGCTCACTCTGCGCGGACATCACACGGCTGAGACAGTCTAACATCTGCTCCTTTGTAAAAGGCTTGGTCACATAGGCATCTGCGCCCGCGTGCAGCAGCTTGTTCATCGTATTCTCACTGCCGTGCAGCGTTACGATCAGAGGGATCCGATCCATCAGCGGATCCTTTTTCATCTCGCGGATCAGCTCGATCGCATCCATATCCGGCAGATGCGCATCCATCACAACGATATCCGCGCGCTTCACATGCTTCAGATACTGCAACGCCGCCTTTCCACCGGATGCCTCCACAACGGAATAGGAATTTTTGAAATATTCCGTCAGTATCGCACGGTTGACGGCAAGCCCGTCCACGACGAGCATCGTCTGAAATTCACTTTCCTCACTGCCGGTCATGCGTACTGCCTGATCGTTCACGATAGACAGATTTTTTCCGGATTTGCGGAGTACCTCCGCAAATTCTGCTGCCGGAAGCGGCTTAGAGAAATAATAGCCCTGCGCCAGATTACAGTCCATTCCGCGCAGCAGCTCAAGCTGCTCGGCAGTCTCCACACCCTCTGCGATCACATACAGGTTCATCCATTTCGCCAGTCCGATGACAAAGCTCATAATGCCGCGCGAGCTGTCCTTTTCGGAATAGTTCTGTACGAATTTCATATCCAGCTTCAAGATGTCGATCGGCATGGATGCGAGCATGTTCAGTGAAGAATAGCCGCTGCCGAAATCGTCCATTTCCAGCGTAAAGCCTGCTGCCTTGATCTCCTCGACCGTCTTTAACATCTGGTCGGGATTTTCCACATACGCACTCTCCGTGATCTCCAGATGCAGGTGCCGCGGCTCCAGTCCGTGCCGATGCACGATGTCCACGAGGATCTGCGGCAGGTTCGGCTTGTAGATATCCTTGCGCGATACATTGACCGAGATCGGCACATAGCAGTCGTATTCATCCATCCAGTCACGGATATATTCACAGGTCTTGTCCCACACATACATGTCAAGCTCCGTGATAAAGCCGTTGCTCTCAAAGACCGGTATAAATTCCGCCGGAGACATAAAGCCCTTCTGCGGATGGATCCAGCGCACCAGTGCCTCCGCACCGGACAGGCTCTCAGAAAACGTGTCATATTTCGGCTGGAAATACACCTGAAACTGCTGTTCCTTCAGTGCGTGCTCCATCTCATCCGTGATCCACTGCTCCAGCAATAGCTGCTTTCGCAGGGAATCATCATAAAAAGAGATCTCCTGTGCGTACTGACCCTTCACCTGATTG
Organism: uncultured Eubacterium sp.; assembly: GCA_964515045.1. Taxonomy (GTDB): domain Bacteria; phylum Bacillota; class Clostridia; order Lachnospirales; family Lachnospiraceae; genus W0P33-017. Next base: position 1,754 of record CAZERX010000105.1, on the reverse strand, counting down.
ATCGCGATCAGCGCACGGTCACACATGCTGTCGATCTCGATGCTGCGGTCATGGATCTGATACACACCCATTTTCAGCGAGATCTTCATGTCCAACGGGAATTTCTGCAAATGCTCCGCCATCTGCGTATACCGCGTCCGGATATAATTATAATCCCTGCGCTCTGCGAGAATAAAAAAGTGATCCGCATAGGATCTCGCGCAGACGCAGTTCTTTGTTTCCGAAAAATGAATGAGCAGCTTTGCAAAATAAGCGAGCAGCTCATCCCCGACATGCTGACCGTAGGACTCATTCACGAGCTTAAAACGGTCAATGTCCAGTGCGATCATATTCCATTCGATCTCCGTCTGCGTGCGCAAAAATTCCTGCGCGTGCTCTGCAAACGCGACCTTGGTGTACAGACCGGTGACCACATCACGCTGCAGCGCGTCGATCTTTTTGCCCGACTCATAGATCTGGATCGCATTTCCCATGCGGTGACGGAGTATCTGCGGATTGTAAGGCTTCGGTATAAAATCACTCGCACCGAGTCCGAGCGCCTTCAGCTCGAACTCCGCACCGCCCTCCTGACTCGTTACGAGCACGGGGATCCCCGCCATGCTCTCACGCCGACGGATCTCACTCAGCACCTCATAACCGTCCATGACCGGCATGATAATGTCTAACAATACCGCAACGACGATGTCACTGTTTTCCTCCAATACCTCTAAGGCTTCCTTTCCATCGTGCGCTGCAAGCAGATCATATTCATCTTCTAACAGACTCGTTAAAATCTGAAGCTCAACCTCCTGATCCTCAACGATCAGGATCGTGCGCTTTGATAAAACCTGCTCCACGTTCATTCCTCCCCAAAAATAACATTTTACGCGTAACTTTTATGCACATTTACAAAACTATCCGTGTATTTCTCCTGTTTTTTATGCATTTTCGCTAACTACTATGAATCATAGCACATGCAGCTACATTTCGCAAGCAGTACCTTTCGTTCCTGCGGTATTTTTGACCGTTCCGCGGCTCTTATAATTCGCAGTTGTTCACGGTACGGGGGAACGGCAGTACGTCGCGGATATTGCTCATTCCGGTCAGATACATCACGCAGCGCTCGAAGCCCAGTCCGAAGCCTGCATGTCTGGCGCTGCCGTACTTTCGCAGATCCAGATAGAAGCCGTAGTCCTCCTCGTTCAGTCCCATCTCGCGCATCCGTGCGAGCAGCTTGTCGTAATCATCCTCACGCTGTGAGCCACCGATGATCTCACCGATGCCGGGGACCAGACAGTCTACGGCTGCCACGGTCTTTCCATCCTCGTTGAGCTTCATATAAAACGCCTTGATCTCCTTCGGATAATCGGTCACGAATACCGGACGCTTGTAGATCTCCTCGGTCAGATAACGCTCATGCTCGGTCTGTAAGTCCACGCCCCATGACACCTTGTACTCAAATTTATCATTGTGCTTCTCCAGAAGGGCGATCGCCTCCGTATAGGTCACGCGCGCGAAATCCGACTCTGCGACATGATGCAGGCGCTCCAAAAGTCCCTTGTCGATGAAGCTGTTGAAAAAGTTCATCTCCTCCGGCGCATGCTCCAGCACATAGTTGATGATATATTTTAACATTGCCTCCGCAAGATCCATATCATCCTGCAGATCCGCAAAAGCCATTTCCGGCTCGATCATCCAAAACTCTGCCGCATGGCGGGTCGTGTTGGAATTTTCCGCACGGAAGGTCGGTCCAAAGGTATAAATGTTCTTGAACG
>CAZERX010000104.1:0-7170 GCA_964515045.1 uncultured Eubacterium sp. | reverse complement strand
AAGAGAATGTGATAGCTGAGCAGAAAGCGGTTCTTGCAGACAAAGAGAGCGTGATCGCAGATCAGAAACAGGCGCTCGAAGCCAAGGACAATGCTCTCACAGAAAAAGATTCCAAGCTGGCGCAATATCAAAAACGTATCAAAGAACTGGAAGCCCAATTAGCCAACAACAAATGATCATGTAACCTGTAACTGACGCAGACAAGCGACCAAACCCGCCCGACGGTATTTTGCCGATGGGCGGATTTTTTTACCCATTCTCACTGTCCGTTTTTTTGGACACATGATCCGGTACAATAGAGCTATCAGAGCGGTGTGCACACCGGACGGACAAGGAGGGATTGATATGGGAGGACGGATGATAGCGGTAGATTTTGACGGAACACTTTGTCGGGATGCGTATCCAAGCATCGGCGAAGCAAATCACGGACTCATCCGATGGCTGAAAAAGCAGCAGTTGTCGGGAGACCGGCTGATCCTCTGGACATGCAGGCAGGCAAAGGCGCTTGATGCGGCACTTGATTTTTGCAGAAGCTGCGGACTGCGGTTCGATGCGGTCAATGAGAATCTGCCGGAGGTTTTGGAGCGGTACGGAACGGATTCACGAAAGATCTGTGCAGACCTGTATATAGATGATCGCAGCATCCAGCCGTGGATCTTTGACGACACAGACAGATGGGAGGATGAAACAAATGAAACAGTTACTCGGTTATCTTTTGGTGGCATGTATACTGGCAGTCAGCACGCTTTCACTCGCGGCAGCGCTGCTCGCGAAGGATCTGTTTGATCAGGCAGATATCCGTCTGCTTGTGATCGGACTTTTGCTCGCAGGACTTTATTTTCTCGGACTTTTATTCCTTGCATACCGGAAGCAGACGACCCCTACGAAAAATATGGTAAGAGGTTGACAGTCAAAGTCAGAAAAATTACAATATACATATGGTAAGAACCGAATCCAAGGATGAGAGATAAAGGGGAACACATATGAAAAAAAGACGTTTTCTGGCGATAGCGGCAGCGCTTGCACTCAGCATGAGCATGGCGCTCCCGACGGCGGTCTTTGCGACCGTGACCGACAATTCAGATACGACCGATGAGGAGCAGGAGGAGGGCGAACAGGAGACCGTGATGGAGCCGGATGCAGACGAACCGGCAGCGAACAGCGGTTCATCGTCAAATACATCGTCCGGAAGCTCCGGAAGCAGCAGTAACGCATCGCAGACCGGCAACAGCAGCACCGCAAGCTCCTCAGACAGCAGCCTTGCGCATCTTGGTATCTCACCGGGAAGCCTGAGTCCTGCGTTTTCTGCGGGTACGCTTTCTTATTCGGCAACGGTGGATGCGAACGTGACGGCGATCTCAGTCGCTGCGCGTCCGAACAGCAGCAAGGCAGTCATTGCATCCGTGAGCGGGGCAAAGTCGCTGACACCCGGAACGAATACGGTCAAGGTCGTTGTCGAGGCACAGAACGGCTCGACGACCACCTATACGATCACGGTAAACTGCGGACAGGCGACCGCGAATCCGACGACCACAGCGGACACCGCACAGACGGATCCGGCAGAACCGGCAGACGGCGCAGATGACGGACTGCAGGGCGAGGTAGATGTGATCGGTGATACGGAGCCGGCTGATCTGACCACGCAGGAGGAGGTTGTGACCTTTGATGACAACGGCTATCTGCTCTATGAGGGTAAAGCCTATATCCCGTCGGAGCTGATGCCGGAGGGTGAGTATGTGTCACTGGAAAAATATAACCGGCTGTACGACCAGTCACAGTCGCAGAGATCCGTTTCCATGCGGATCTGCATCGTGCTTGCCGTACTGCTCGTGCTGTCACTGCTCGTCATTCTGAACCTCGTGCTGAAGCTGCGCGACTTAAAGCAGGACATCCGCATGGGGATCGCGGATCTCGATGATGATCTCACGGATGATACCGTGCCGGAGAAAAAGCCGGAAAAACGGACAGACAAAAAACCGGTGAAAAAAGCAGAAAAAAAGCCGGAAAAGAAGCCGGAGAGCAAGTCTGAAAGAAAGCCGGACAAAAAGCCGGAGACGAAGCAGAAGCAGCCGGTGGCAGCAGACACGACGATGATACCGGATGTCAGACTGCCGGAGGATTTTGAGATCCTCGATCTGAACGACCTGTAGAGCGTTCGGTGAAAGAATGGGAATATAAGAAAGGTAGTAAGAACGAATATGAACAGACCCTATACAGCCAAAGCAAAGAAAGCACTCGCTCTGGCAGGTAAAATATCACGGAGTCTGCACCATAATTATATCGGCACGGAGCACATCCTGCTCGGTCTGCTGCGTGAGGGCAGCGGCGTGGCAGCGTGCGTGCTGATGGGCAGTGGTGTGGAGGAGGAAAAGCTGGTGCAGTTGATCGAAGATCTGATCGCACCCTCGTCCGATGTCATGGTGATGGATCGTGAAGGCTATTCGCCCAAAACACAGAAAATATTGGAGCGCGCGGCTGTGGAGTCAGAGCGCTTTCACAGTGAGCAGGTGGGAACCGAGCATCTGCTCATTGCAATGGTAAAGGAATCGGATTGTGCCGCATCAAGGCTTCTGAACACACTGGGGATCAATACACAGAAGCTCTACGCAGACACGCTCGTTGCGATGGGAGAGGATGCCGCGCGGTATCGTGAGGAGCTGCAGAGCACGCGGAATGGCAGGCGAAAAAGCAGCACACAGACGCTGGACAGCTATTCGCGGGATCTGACGCAGTTGGCGCGTGAGGGAGCACTCGATCCCGTGATCGGCAGAGAGGATGAGATCGAACGTGTCATCCAGATATTGAGCCGCAGGGGCAAGAACAATCCGTGTCTGATCGGTGAGCCGGGAGTCGGCAAGACTGCGATCGTGGAAGGACTGGCACAGCGTATCGTGAATGGCATCGTGCCGGACACCGTCGCGGACAAGCGGCTGCTGACGCTGGACATGTCCGGCATGGTGGCAGGTTCCAAATACCGCGGAGAATTTGAGGAGCGCATCAAGCGCGTGATCGCAGAGGTACAGCAGGCAGGGGATATCATCCTTTTTATCGACGAGCTGCATACGATCATCGGCGCAGGCGGTGCGGAGGGGGCGATCGACGCATCCAATATCCTAAAGCCCTCGCTCGCACGCGGGGAGCTGCAGCTCATCGGTGCGACGACGATCGAGGAATATCGGAAATATGTAGAAAAGGACGCTGCCTTGGAGCGCCGGTTCCAGCCGGTGACGGTGGAGGAGCCGACAGTCGAGCAGGCGATTGAGATCCTGCAGGGCTTAAAGAGCCGCTACGAGGAGCATCATAACGTAGAGATCGCGGATGACGGCGTGGAGGCGGCAGTCCGGCTGTCCCAGCGTTATATCAATGACCGGTATCTGCCGGACAAGGCGATCGACCTGATCGACGAAGCAGCCGCACGGCTGCGTCTGTCAGCCTGTCGTACACCGGAGGAGCTTCTGGAATATCAGGAGCAGAGCGATGAGATGGAGCGCGCCTTCGTGGAAGCGGTCACGGCAGGTGATATGGAGCTTGCCGCACAGTGCATGGAGAAGCGCGCACAGGCGGAGGAAGCACACGAAAAAATGAAAAAGCGCATGGAGCGCAGCAGAAACCGTAAGAAGCTCGTCGTAGACGAAACACAGGTCGCTGAGGTCGTTTCCAAGTGGACAAAGATCCCGATCCGCAGGCTCACGGAGGGCGAAGCAGACCGCCTGCGCCGACTGGAGAAGACCCTGCACAAGCGTGTGATCGGACAGGAGGAGGCAGTCAGTGCCGTGGCACGTGCCGTGCGGCGCGGACGCGTCGGATTAAAGGATCCGAACCGTCCGATCGGTTCGTTCCTCTTTCTCGGGCCGACCGGTGTCGGAAAAACGGAGATCTCAAAGGCACTCGCCGAAGCGATATTCGGCAATGAGCAGGCAATGATCCGCGTGGACATGTCTGAATATATGGAAAAGCACAGCGTATCCAAGATGATCGGATCACCGCCGGGCTATGTCGGCTTTGACGAGGGCGGACAGCTCACCGAAAAGGTACGCCGCAATCCGTATTCCGTGATCCTGTTTGACGAGATCGAGAAAGCGCATCCCGATGTGTTCAATATCCTGTTACAGGTGTTGGACGACGGACGCATCACCGATTCACAGGGTCGGCGGATCGATTTCAAAAATACCATCATCATCATGACGAGCAACGCCGGTGCACAGTCGATCGTCGCACCGAAAAAGCTGGGCTTTGCATCCGTCAATGACGAAAAGCAGGATTATGAGCGCATGAAGTCGCTCGTGATGGAGGATGTGAGCCACATCTTTAAGCCGGAATTTTTGAACCGTATAGATGAGACGATCGTATTCCGTATGCTGAATCGTGAAGATATGAAGCAGATCGTGACGATCCTTGCAAAGACGCTCACGGAGCGCTGTCAGAGCCAGATGGACATCCGGCTTGTGATTACGGAGCCTGCGAAAGCATACATTGTCGAAAAGGCATATGACCCGAAATACGGTGCACGGCCGTTACGCCGCATGATCCAGACAAAGATCGAGGATCAGCTCGCAGAGGAGGTTCTGTCCGGACGCGTGAAAAAGGGCGACACCGTGCGCGTTTCCTGCCGGAAGGGCGAACTCGTCTTTGATGTGAAAAACAGCTAGTCAAACGGTGCACATTCCGTTATAATGTGTGAGAAACAGACAATCCGGCGCGATGCGCCGTTACATAGGAGGAAAAAGATGAACGCAGTGAGTGAACTGATCCGCACAGAGGCGGACGGCAGTCTCAGCTTTGGTGATTACACACTGGAGGCAAAGGCAAAGCTCGACAATTTTGAACACGAGGGAAATGTATATAAGGTAAAGACCTTCCGCGAGATCACGCGGCTGGAGAAAAACGGCGTGTTCGCATATGAATCCGTACCGGGAACGGCAGTGACCGGTGTGCGCTTTGTGGACGGCGGCGTGAGCTTTTCCGTGGAAGGACCGGAGGATGCAGAGCTGACGGTCGGACTTTCAGACGAAACGACCTATGAGGTAAAGATTGGCGATGCAGACGCACAGACCATAACGACGAAGCTCGGCGGCAAGCTGACCGTCAGTGTTGAGCTTGGCGGTGCGCCGGTGGCAGTCACGATCCGAAAGGCATAGACCGCATGGCAAAAGGAAAGACCGCGGTGTATTTCTGTCAGTCCTGCGGCTACGAATCCGCGAAATGGATGGGACAGTGTCCGGCGTGCCATGAGTGGAATACATTTGTCGAGGAGTTGACAGACAGAAAGACAGCCGCACGCGGCAAGGGCGGCGCGGCGCGTGAGCATACGAAGCCGCAGCCGCTGCGCACGATCGAGCTGACGGAGGAGCACCGCACGACGAGCGGGATGGCAGAGCTTGACCGCGTGCTGGGCGGCGGTATCGTGGCAGGCTCGATGGTGCTCGTGGGCGGAGACCCCGGCATCGGAAAGTCTACCCTGCTGCTGCAGGTATGCAGGAATCTTGCAGATCAGAATGTTCCTGTCTTATATATCTCAGGAGAGGAATCGCTCCAGCAGATCAAGCTGAGGGCACAGCGGATCGGCAGCTTTACGGATGCGCTGACGCTCCTCTGTGAGACAAACTTAGACGAGATCCGTCAGACGATCGCACAGGAAAAGCCGCGGATCGTCGTGATCGACTCGATCCAGACGATGTACAATGAGGAGGTGTCCTCAGCCCCCGGATCCGTTTCACAGGTGCGCGAATCCACAGCCGCACTCTTGCAGATCGCAAAGGGCAGCGGCGTGACCGTGTTCATCGTCGGTCATGTTACGAAGGAGGGCGTGGTGGCAGGCCCGCGCGTTTTAGAGCACATGGTCGATACCGTGCTCTATTTCGAGGGCGACCGCTATGCGTCGTACCGGATCCTGCGCGGCGTGAAAAACCGGTTTGGTTCGACGAACGAGATCGGTGTTTTTGAGATGCGCGAGGACGGACTGCGCGAGGTGGAAAACCCATCAGAATATATGTTGAGCGGAAAACCGGAGCATGCCTCCGGTTCTGTTGTTGCGTGCTCAATGGAGGGCAGCCGCCCGATCCTGATCGAAATACAGGCGCTGGTGTGCCATTCCAATTTCGGCATTCCGCGGCGCACGGCGGCAGGAACGGATTTTAACCGTGTGAACCTTCTTATGGCAGTGCTTGAAAAGCGGCTGAACTTAAAGCTGTCCGAGTGCGATGCCTACGTCAATATCGCAGGCGGCATCCGTATGAATGAGCCGGCGATCGACCTTGCGATCGTGCTCGCCATCGTTTCAAGCTACAAAAACCGCTCGATCGACGAGCAGACGATCTGTTTCGGAGAGGTCGGACTGAGCGGAGAGGTGCGTGCGGTCAGTATGCCTGCGCAGCGTGTCGCTGAGGCGAAAAAGCTCGGCTTTACGACCTGCATCATGCCGAAGGTCTGCATGGACGGGGTCAGACAGCCGGAGGGCATCCGTGTGATCGGTGTCCGGAACGTGCGGGAAGCAATAGATCTGATATTATAAAGAGGTTAGCTATGACATTAAGGGAATTGGAGATCGGGGAGAGCGCAGCGATCAGCGCCGTTGGCGGCGAGGGTGCGCTGCGTCAGCATTTTCTTGATATGGGAATGATACCGGGAGCAGAGGTGACGGTCGTAAAGCTCGCGCCGATGGGAGATCCGATGGAGCTGCAGGTGCACGGCTATGAGCTGACGCTGCGTCTTTCGGAAGCAGAGCAGATCACCGTCGAGCCGATCCGTGAGCGGACGCGCAGTCACGCGGGCATGGAGCGGCTGCGGGATACTGCACATCCGGGGTTCGGCGAGGAAGGAAAATTTCATTCCAAGGAGGACGAGCATCCGCTGCCGGACGGTACGGTGCTGACCTATGCACTGGTCGGAAATCAGAACTGCGGAAAAACGACGCTTTTTAACCAGATGACCGGTTCAAACCAGCATGTGGGAAATTTCCCCGGTGTGACGGTGGATCGGAAGGACGGCGTGATCAAGGGCTATCCGAATACGCGTGTGACGGATCTGCCGGGTATTTATTCCATGTCGCCGTACAGCAGTGAGGAGATCGTGTCGCGGAATTTTGTGCTGGAGCAGCAGCCGCACGCGATCATCAATATCGTGGATGCGACGAATATCGAGCGCAATCTTTATCTCACGATGCAGCTTCTG
>CAZERX010000103.1:0-7229 GCA_964515045.1 uncultured Eubacterium sp. | reverse complement strand
CAATGCGCGCGGGGTTGGTGACGAACAGATCATCGCCGACCAGTTGTACGCGTGCACCGAGCCGCGCGGTCAGATCGCGCCAGCCGTCCCAGTCGTTTTCGTCGAGTCCGTCTTCAATGGAAACGAGCGGATACCGGTCGCACAGCTCAGCGTAATAGTCGATCATCTCGGCAGTCGTGCGCGTGACGGTGTGCCGTTCGGTGTCCGGCGCGTTCAAGGCATCCATGCCGGTGCGCTGCTGCAGCACGGCAGTCTCACCGGGGAAATCATAGTAGCCGCTGTCCGGATTGTACAGCTCGCTTGCGGCGGCATCCATTGCAAAAAGGATGTCCGTTCCGGCATGGTAGCCTGCCTGCTCGACGGCACGCATCAGGTGGTCGAATACGTCATGCGCATCGGTAAGCTCCGGTGCAAAGCCGCCCTCGTCACCGACGGCGGTGGACAGTCCTTCATCGGCGAGCAGTCTGCGCAGGGTGTGATAGATCTCGGAGCCGATGCGGAGTGCATCGTGAAAGCTGTCCGCGCGCGCCGGAATGATCATAAATTCCTGAAAATCAAGGTGATTGTCGGCGTGTACACCGCCGTTTAAGATGTTCATCATGGGAACCGGAAGCTGAACGGCATTGCAGCCGCCGATATAACGGTACAGCGGGAGCTGCAGTGCATCGGCAGCCGTGCGTGCGGCTGCGAGGGATACGCTGAGCATACTGTTTGCGCCGAGTACGGATTTGTCCGGTGTATCGTCGAGCTTCTGCATCCGGTAGTCGAGCTTCCGCTGGTCAAAGACATTTTCTCCTTCAAGGAGCTTTTTGATGTCATCATTGACGTGTGTAGCGGCGCAGAGCACGCTTTTTCCGTGATAGGCAGCTTCGTTGTCGCGAAGCTCGACCGCTTCATGCTCGCCCGTGGATGCGCCGGACGGTACGGATGCGCATGCGGTGACATCACCGGCACTGAGTCGTGTTTCCAGTGTGGGATTTCCTCTGGAATCGAGGATCTGTCGGGCGTAAATGTGTGTAATGGGTTTGTTGTGGTTCATAAAAAAGCCTCCTGATTTTGTTATCCGTTGGTTAGGATTTCCAGTCAGGAGGCTTTTTATACATGGATCGGTTTATTCTGTATCGTGCAGGATCGTTCCGTCCGTTTGGATGGTCAGCCCATCGTCAGAGATCTGCTCCATATAGCGGAAAAGCTCGGATGCTGCCGGTTCGTCAAGGACGCGTGTGCGTGCGCCGCTTGCCGCGGCGGGGATGAGCTGCAGGGAAGCCGTACCGTCTGCGCTGACCGTGAGCTGCACGGCGGCAGTCCGCTCGATCGTTTGGTTAAAGATAAAGTTTCCGAGACTGTAAAAAATGGGCTTGTCCTTATAAAAAGAGATGCCCTGTAGCACATGCGGATGCGCGCCGATGATGAGATCCGCGCCTGCATCAATGTACTGCTGTGCGAGCTGCTTTTGATAATCCTGCGGATATGCGTCGCGCTCAATCCCCCAGTGCACGAGGACGGTGAGGTAGTCACACCGGCTCTGTGCCTCATTGATCGCGTCCAAAAGGAGCGCAGGATCATAGGTCGTAAATACGCCGGGCGAGCTGTTCCGTACATCCCATTCGACGACAGGTATCACGCGGGAGGCGGCGAGAAAACCGAACGTCTGACCGTTGATCTCCTTCGTGATCAGTGCGCTTGCGCGGCCTGTATCCGCTCCTGCGCCAAGATAGGTGATCCCTGCCTGATCCAGCGTGTCAAACGTATCGAGCAGGGCATCTGCGCCGTAGTCTAACACATGATTGTTTGCAAGCCCTGCGATGTCAGCGCCCATGTCAGTCAGCACACTGACATACTGCGGATCTACGCGGAAGGTAAACTGCTTGTCCGGCGCTTTTGTGCCGCGCGTGCTGAACGGAAATTCATTGTTGATCACGGTCAGATCCGCTTCGGTCAGGGCAGACAGAAGCTCCGGCGAGAGCACGCCGTCGATGCCGTCTGCGCGGTAATTATCCAGCACATAGTCGGATAAGAGCACGTCACCGGTAAATACGATCGTGACAGGCTCTGCCGGTTCGGGCACTGTATCGTCGGACATATCATCTGCCTGCTCCGGTGCATCGGTATCCGGTGTGTCGGTCTTTGCCGCAGGCGGTTCCGCCGTTATGTCATCCGATGCAGGCACTTTTTCGGGTGCGGTTATCTCCGTCGGATCGGTTTCTGCCGTTTTCGGTGCGTCGAGCTGCTTTTTTGCGATGAGCAGGGCGAGCAGCACGAGGAAAAGCAGCGGCAGCAGGACCGCAAGCACACGCCGGATACGTCGCATACGGAGTCTTTTTTGACGTTTTTTCCTAAGTTCAGATGTATGCATGGTAAGCTCCTTTGGTTTCGTTGATCGTTGTGATCACATTATACCAAAAAACGGAGAGTATTGCAGCAGTTGTGAGGGGTGAAAATTTTAATGAAATGCCGATCATCAAACATTTATTAGATTGAAAAGAACGATTTTCGTGATATAATGAGTGCATTATAAAGTGCATTATAAAACATTGGATTGAGGTAGAAAAAATGGATAAAGATCCTTTCAAGGAATACTTCAAAGAATCAGAACCGGACAAAGCGAGTAAAGGATATGCATGGAGTACCGCCATCGGTTTGCAGGCTGTTGATGGGTTAAAGCCGTCAAAGTATCTGATCGATACTGCCATTAAGAATATTGAGGGCGAGATCACACTGAAAGAAGCACAGAACCTCATAGATACTTATTATGAGGAAAGACCGATGCATCTGTCGGATGATGAGCGGATCGAGGAAGCGGATAAGGTTTCAACACGCATAGCCGGTATCTTATCTGAAACAGCGTTTTCGTTTTCACCGAATGAGTATCTGGGCATTCATAGAAAACTTTTTCATGGAATTTACGATCATGCAGGAAAAATAAGAGATTACAATATCACGAAAAAAGAATGGGTGCTGGATGGGGCATCGGTTGTGTATGGAAGCGCGTCAGAGCTTCGCGCAACACTGGAATATGATTTTTTGCAGGAAAAGGAGTTTAGTTATAAAGGATTGTCGATGGATGAGATCATCCATCATCTTGCGCTGTTTATAGCAAGGCTGTGGCAGATCCATATATTTTGTGAAGGGAATACAAGGACGGCTGCGGTTTTTTTTATTAAATATTTGAGAGTGCTGGGTTTTTCCGTAACCAATGACATTTTTGCAGAAAATGCATGGTATTTTCGTAATGCACTCGTGCGTGCCAATTACACAAATTTACAAAAAGGCATCCATGAAACAACGGAGTATCTGGAAGTATTTTTAAGGAATCTCCTTTTGGATGAAAAGAATGGATTGCATAATCGAGAACTTCACATAAGTGGACGTTATCGATTCAAAAAATGAAACAGTAACCGGTTAATAACTTTTGTGAATGGAGGGAATGATCATGCGTATCGAACATATCGCAATGTATGTAAATGATCTGGAAAAAGAGAAAAGATTTTTTGAGACCTATTTCGCTGCAAAAGCAGGAGATAAGTATGTGCATGAGGAAGTTGGTTTTAGCTCGTATTTTCTGGAATTTCAAGATGGCGCAAGGCTGGAATTGATGCATAACACGGAAATGGAGGACGCAGAAAAATATAGAAAGCGGACCGGTCTGATACATGTTGCATTTGCGGTTGGCGGAAAAGAGGACGTAGATAAGATCACAGAGAACATAAAGAATGACGGATATGAAGTGATCAGTGGTCCGCGCACAACGGGTGATGGTTATTATGAAAGCTGTATCCTTGATCCGGAAGGAAATCAGATAGAACTCACGGCTGATGAAAAGCTGAAATAACAGGGAGCATTGTCAGAATGTAAAAAGCGATATACTCCCTCCGGAAACAAAAATGGCCTGCCTGCCAAGCGGAAATATGTTACGCTGAAAGTAAAGTACAGAGGTCGTGTGATCAAATGTCAGTGAAGCTGCGGCAGACGGATCTGCAGAAAGAGAGGATGTCTATGAGAAAATGGATGGAACAGCATAAAAACGCCCGGGGGGGGGCACATGTGCGGACGAAAATACATGGCGGGAGCTGCTGCACTGCTCATGCTTTTGCTGGTGCTTACCGTACCGGAGCAGGCAGCGGCGGACGGTGATCCGACGATCACACTTACCCTGTCTAATAGCGACAGCAGGCGGCTTGAATATACGGTTCGGTCATCAGAGGCGCTTGATCTGCTCGTGCTCCGTGCACCGTATGACGGTACGATCAATACGATGCTGGATGCATTGCGGAACGATCCGGAACAGGCATATACTGACGGAAATGAGCTTGCAAGAAAACTGCTGACGTATGACAGCGACACCGATCAATGGGATTTGGATCGCACCGGACAAGAAGTGAAGACGGTGAGCGGCTGTGCCGTATCGGTGGTATATGTTAGCTCTAAATACGCAATATCGGGAGTTGATGTATATTGTGGTGACGTGACTCCCGACACAAAGATAGCTGTCGTAGCACTGGCAGTGAAGGACGGAAAGCCGCTGAACGCATCTGACATTTATATGACCCCAAAAGAGCCGACGGTTGTGACAACGCCGACACCGACACTGGTATATGGAAACACGAAAGCTGCCGCAAAGCTGACCGGTGCTGGAGTTGTGACGGATGAGAATGGAGATGCGCTTGAGGGATCCTGGGAGATCGTCATGAATCAGTCCTCGGACAAACTGGAAATGAATAAATATGTGACGTGGGAAGTAAAATTCACACCGGATAATACGGATTACGGAACGGTATCGGAGCATGTTCCGGTGGCATACGAGAAAAAACCGATCACGGTGACGGTTTCTGACGCGACGGTATCCTATGGCGGAGCATTGCCGACTGCGGATGCACTGGTGACGATACCGTCTGATGCGTTGGTGACGGGGAAGTCTTATGCTGACCCGGATGATACTGTGGCGACCGTGACGGATGCATTGTCCGTCGTGTGGTCAGATGCGATGGGACAAAAGCCGTCTGCCGGTTCCTATACGTTCACACTGGCATCCGCCAGTGAAAAATACGATATTACGTTTCAATATGCGAACGGACAAAGCGCGGGAAGCTGTACGGTGACAACCGTGCCATATACGCCGGCGACATCCTCGGCGGATCGGCAGTATGATAAAAGGAAAAATGTTTCCGCAACCATCGCGCTGACGGATTATCTGCCGCAGGACGGCGGTGCCCTGACGGACTGCGTGATCTCGACATCGGGTGCCATTGCTTATCTGACAGAGCCGACGGTGGATCGGACGGCAAAGACACTGTCCTTTGTACTGGACGAAGGTGCGGTCGGAGATACCGGAAGTATCCGTCTGACGCTCACGACAACGAATTACAGCGCATACGATTTTACGATCAATATTACACGTACGGAAACGCAGAGCAGCTCGTCGTCTTATTCGTCGTCCTCCTCGTCCGGTTCATCGGAAAAACCGGCAGGATCGCAGGAAACGAGCGGAAAACATGACTGGGCGGCAGTCTGTGAGCATTTGCGGGCGCTGGAGGACGGCGCGGAATATACGATCGTGCTGAACGGTGCAACGTGCATTCCGGGAAATGTGCTGGAGGCGATCCGTGGAAGGGATGTCCGTCTGCGTCTGGAATATCCGAGTGGTGCGGCGCTGATACTGAACGGCAAAGAGCTGACATACCTCAGACTGGATGAGGGAAAGGACTACAGTATTTGCCTGCTGTGGCTGGTGACACGTTTATTTGTATGAAACCGTGTGCCTGTCGGAGCATATGCGGGCATTTGCGGACACGGAAAAAACGCGGAAAAAGCCGTGTCTGGAAAAATAACAGTTGAAATCGTGTAATAACTGTGGTATACTTTCAGAAGTTGTGAGTAAGTCTTAGAAATAGGAGGTGTAGATCGTGGCAGTTTTGAAGACAATATTAACGATTGCGTTAGTTCTTATATGTGTAGCATTGACAGTTCTCATTCTGATGCAGGAGGGAAAGTCCAACGGACTTGGTGCTCTGGCAGGTTCATCGGATACTTATTGGAGCAAGAATAAGGGTCGTTCGATGGAGGGAATGCTCGTAAAGGTTACGAGGATTCTGGTCATCCTGTTTATCGTGATTTCCTGCGTACTGAATATCGGCAGTATTTCTGCTTAGTCAGTATTGTTGGGTCAGTATGGATGTGAAAGGAGCTGTCGCGTGACGGCTTCTTTTTTTGCCTATAAGGAGGAATTTATGGATCGGTTTGAGGAACGGAAAAAAAACATATATGCGCTGATCTGTGATGAGCTGTATGTGCCGATGAAGCGAAAGGAGATCGCGATCCTTCTGGATATCCCAAAGAGTGACCGCGAGGAGCTGCTGGCGGTGCTGGATGCGCTCGTTGCCGAGGGAAAGGTCGAGGTGTCCAAAAAAGGAAAATATGCAAAGGCACAGACACGTACCGTGACCGGCGTATTCGAGAGCAACAGCAGGGGCTTCGGCTTCGTGCGCATGGAGGACGATGAGGACGACATTTTCATCGGAAAGGATGACCGGAATGGCGCGATCCATGGGGATACCGTGCAGGTAAAGATTACGGCAAGCCCTGCCGGAAAGCGTCGTGAGGGCAAGGTCACGGCTGTGCTGGCGCATGGAAAGACGCAGATCGTCGGCACCTATGAGGCGAGCAAGACCTATGGCTTTGTCGTGCCGGACAATGCGCGCTTTACGGAGGATATTTTCATCCCGATCGAGCATTCGATGGGTGCGGTTGCCGGTCATAAGGTTGTGGTCGAGCTGACGGAATACGGCGATAAAGGCAAAAAGCCGGAGGGACGCGTGGTGGAGATCCTCGGACATGTTGACGATGTGGGTACGGATATCCTCGCGATCGCAAAGGATCATGAGCTTCCGGTCGAGTTTCCGGAAAAAGTGCTGAATCAGGCGCTGCGTGTTGCAAAGCCGGTCAGCGAGGCGGATATGGCAGGCAGAAGGGATCTGCGCGGTGTGCAGATGGTCACGATTGACGGCGAGGATGCGAAGGATCTGGATGATGCCGTGTCACTCACGATGGAGGGGGATGTGTACTGTCTGGGCGTGCATATCGCGGATGTGACGAATTATGTGCAGGAGCATTCCGCACTGGATGTCGAGGCGCTGGAGCGCGGCACGTCAGTCTATCTCGTGGATCGCGTGATCCCGATGCTGCCGCACACATTGTCCAATGGGATCTGTTCGCTGAACGCAGGCGAGGAT